>JBILYJ010000082.1:0-14863 GCA_044377795.1 Reyranella sp.
ACAACAACTCCGAACGCATCTGTTCCGGGACAAGGCTCTTCTCAGCGGTCGATCCAGACGTCCTCGAAACGCCAGTGGTTGTAGATCGTGTTGACGGCGAGGTTCAGGCCCTTGACCTCAGGCCGCCAGCAAGTGGCGGCCCAGTCGTGCTGGATCACCGGGCGGGCACCGTCTTCCTGCAGCTTCTTGTCGATCTCCCACACCAGCTTCTTGCGCGCCTCGATGTCCATCATGCGCGACTGCTGCTCAAAGAGCTTCTCGATCTCCGGGTTGCAGTAGTTGGTGTAGTTTCGTTCCGAGCCGCAGCTGAAGGTTTCGTAGAAGACCACGTCGGGATCGTCGATGCCGACGCCCTGGACGTTCATGCCGACGGTGAAGTCCTTGCGGGCCATGCGATTGTACCAGACCGATGTGTCGAGCGGCTCAAGCTCGCCCTGGATGTTCACCTGCTTCAGATGGTCGATCAGGATGACGGCCTGGTCGCGATAGGTCGGGATGTTGCGGGTCGAGACCTTGATCTTGAGCGGATTCTCGGCGCTGTAGCCCAGCTCGCTCATGATCTTGCGGCCTTCCGCGCGCGCTTTCTCGTGATCCGCGCCGTAGCCTGGAACAGTAGCGAGGAAGTCGGCTGGCATGCCCCACAAGCCCTCGGGAGGCGGCAGCATCGAGCCGCCTTGCCGGTTGGTCCCTTGGCCGATGATGTGGGTGAAGGAATCGCGGTCAATCGACAGCACCATGGCCTTGCGGATGCGGGGATCGTCGAACGGTGGCTTGTCGCGATTGACCAGAAGATTTGCCTGGGTGTTTGTCGGCAGCATCTCGCAGACGGCCCACGGCGCCTGGAGCATGAGATCCTTCAGCGCGGGTGCCGCGATCTGGGCCGTGAAAGTGAGGTCGAACTTGCCCGCGACGAAGGCCAGAGACGAGGTCGCGCGGCTGGGAATAATTGAAAATTCTATGGCGTCGAGGTAGGGCCTGCCCGGCTTCCAGTAATCCTGGTTCTTGACGAGCTTGATGCCCTCGTTCTGCTTCAGTTCGACGAACTTAAATGGTCCAGTGCCGATCGGCTTGGTCCGCATCTGCTGCGCCGAGGTATGGCACGGATAGACCGGTGAGAAGGCGCCCGCCAGCATGGTGAGCAGCGACGGTTGCGGCCGTCCGAGATGGAAGGTGACCTCTTTGTCGCCGTTGACTGTGATTTCCTTCAGATTGAAATACCAGGTCCTGCGCGGGTTCTTGCGGAGCTTGGAGTCCGTCGAGATCAACATGTCCCAAGTACACTTCACGTCGGCGCTGGAGAAGGGCTTGCCGTCGTGCCACTTGACCCCGTCGCGAAGCTGAAAGGTGAGTTTAGTGCCGTCGTCGTTCCACTTCCAGGACGTGGCGAGATCGGCAACGATATGGTCCGGGGCGTTCTGCTTGGTCTTGGGATCGAAGACCACGAGATTATTGTAGACCGACATGAACGGCATGACGGTCGAGATCGTCGCTTCCTCATGGATCGAGGCACTGGGAGGATTGTCGCGATGAGTGACGCGAAGCGTGCCGCCGGATTTCTGCGCCCAGGCGGCCGGGGCCGCGGTGAGGGCCAGTATGGCCGCGACCAGCGGCAACATCAGATTTTTCATCCTTATGTCTCCTCCTCTTGTTTGTGATGACGTTAGCACTGCCCTGTGCCTGGCGGATACCGTCAAACATTTGAGTCCCTGAGAGGATTCCCCGCGCGGGGCGGACATGAGAGTCTGCCGAATGCGACCAGGAATCTCGATCACATCGTCGTCTTCGGCGAGGGCCATCTGCGCCGGATCCTTTTCGCCTACGCCGACTATTGCAATGAAGGCCGGGCGCATCGGCTCATGGACAAGGAGCCGCCAGACCACCGACCGGTCCAGCGCCACGGCCAGCTTGCCGCGTGGCCGATTCCCGGCGGCCTTCATCATGAATACTGTCGGATGTAGTATTCGGCAGGCACAGGCACCGATTTATCCATTGCGAGAGACCAGTGCCTTCCACCTCATTCGGTGAGATCATCGGCTCATTGAACTGGAGAGAAGAGCAATGGGTGAATACAGCAAGACCGAAACCGAAGGCCGCCTTTTGATCGTCACCATCAATCGGCCGGAGGTCTATAACGCCCTCCACCCCATGGCGAACCAGGAGCTGTCCGACATCTTCGACGGCTTTCGCGAGAACCCCGATCTCTGGGTCGCAATCATCACCGGCGCGGGCGACAAAGCGTTCAGCGCCGGCAACGATCTGAAGTACCATGCCGACTACAGGAAGAAGACAGGCAAGTTGCCGGTTCATCCGCCTCGCAGGATGGGCGGCTTGGCCAGCCGCTTCGATCTCGAAAAGCCGGTGATTGCGGCGGTGAACGGCGTCGCCATGGGCGGCGGCTTCGAGATTGCCCTTGCCTGCGACATCATCGTCGCTTCCGACAAAGCCACCTTCGCGCTGCCGGAGCCGAAAGTTGGTCTGGCTGCCGGTTCGGGAGGTATGCAACGGCTCTCGCGGATGATCCCGCTCAAGAAGGCAATGGGCATGCTTCTAACTGGACGTCACGTCTCGGCGCAGGAAGGCTTCGAGTTGGGCTTCGTCACCGAAGTGGTCCCGAATCATGAGCTGATGAATGCGGCCAGGCGGTGGGCCCGCGATATCCTCGCGTGCTCGCCGATGTCGGTGCGTGCGACCAAGCAGGTCGTGATGCGCTCGCTGGACGCCCCCGCCCTTGAGACCGCCATGCACAATCTCGACTATCCGGCCTTCGTCGCGATGACCAGGAGCGAGGACACGGTCGAAGGTCCGCGCGCCTTCGCCGAGAAGCGTAAGCCGGACTGGAAAGGCCGGTAGCAGCGGTCGCCTGTTCGGTCCATCGCATCTGACGGTGTGGGTCTACCCAGAGGTCAGCCGGCGCATAGGCGTGACTTCGCTGCGGTGGTGGCTCATGCGCTCTCCAGTGCGCCGGCGATTTCGATCACTTCGCGGGTGCGGACCACTTTCTTGCCCCACATACGGTCGAACTCCGCGATCAGAGCGGCGAGTGCAGGTGAAGATTGGATGGCGTCGGCCTCGGCCAGGTTCGCGAACTCGTAGAACGCAAAGTGGACGAGCGGGTTGGTCTGGCTCCAGCCGCGCCATGCCCGCTGTGCCTTGAAGGCCTTCAGTGCATCGGGAAGATGCTCGGTCTCGTACCAATGGTCGAACGTGTTGCGATCGACAATGTCGACCAGGGTGGCGCGGACGATCAGTTGGCAGGCTTGCAGAGAAGAGGATGTCATGGTCAGGCGAGCCCGATACGCTGACGAAAGGATTCGTCGCGCATCGAAACGTCCTGGCCAATCAGATCATCGCAATTGCCGGCGCAGAGATAGACCAGGCCACGCACCGCATGGTCGACCGGCGAGAGTTCGGAGCGCGGGATTTTGCTTATCGCGTTGATACCGGAGGCGCGAATCCTGACCTGCATCTCGGTATCGATCGTACCCGGCGAGAATCCGAAAACGCGTAGATTGCGGCCCGCCGTTTCGAGCGCGATGGAGCGGGTGAGCATGGCAAGTCCGGCCTTGCCCGAGCAATACGCACTCCAGCCCTCGAGCGGGCGGTGTGCAGCGCCAGAAGAGACGTTGACGATTGTGCCGCCGCGGCCGGCGAGCATACCGCCCAGCACGGCGCGCACGACATGGTACGCGCCGACCAGGTTGATCCGAATGTTGTCGGCCCAGATGGTGGGGTCAGACGCCGCAATCTCAGCAATCGGCTCAATGATGCCGGCATTGTTCACCAGCAAGTCGAGGCCGCCCAAGCTCTGGCGGGTCACAGCGACGGCACGTTCTACCGCTGCGTAATCGCCGACATCGCAAGCAAGCGACTCCGCGCGCCCGCCGGCACGGACGATATCTTTCGCGACGCCTGCAACGGCGGCGCCATCGCGGGCCAGCAACATCACGCCGGCGCCTTGCGCCGCCATGGTGCGGGCTGTGCTTTCCCCAAGTCCACGGCTCGCGCCGGTGATCAACGCTACCTTGCCGCTGAGATCGCCCATAAGTGCCTGCCGTCCAGTTAGCTGTTGCGAATCAAGTCTATTTGGAAGGCAGCTGCCTGTCCTTGCTCAAAAATCGATGCGGCCCTGACATCGGTGTGCCGATGAAGGCCACGGTCGGTGATGTTCGGTGATCGGAGCGCGCGCCGCTCCCTTGCGATGCGGACTCCCCGCATGTGTTCCAAGCGCGCCTGCCTCCGAGCGACGCAATAGCGGCCGACGGCAGTACGACGGCGGCAGAGGTTCTGTCGCCGTAAACGGGTCAGGCCGTCCGACGCTCGTAGCGATGGTGCAGGCCAGGGTGTTGCCGGCGCAGGACGGTCAACTGATGCCGCAGGGCGACGAGTTCGAGCTCCAGCGAAGTGCGGCTGCGCAGCCGGAACGAGAGCAGGGAATCGACAGCGGACAAGAGCATGAGCATGCCCATGACGGTATGACTGCGGCGCCAAAAACTCTATGCTTCTCGGCTTTTTGGAGTTTTGAGCAAGCACAGGCAGGGAAACTTGCGTCGGCCGCTCAGGGCTATCCCGGAACCAGGCAGAATGATAACATTTCCACCGTTTCAAGGGGTCATCTGGGGGATGTCGGTTGAAATGAGCGCGATGAAGAAGGGCTGGGTGACCGCCCGATGTTTCGAGCCTGTTGCGGGCGCGGTGCTGTTGTCGTGCCTCCTTGTCGCAGGACCGGTCGTGGCGCAGACCGGCAACGCCCGGAACGACGCGACTGACGATTCCGCGACAGCGCGCTACGACGCACTGTTCGCGACCCCGGGTCGGACGCCGGTGCCGCAGGACAATATCTTCGCGACGGCGCCCGGCGTGGAACAGCAGGCGCGGCGCTCGCAGTTCACCTTCAACATCCTGGCGCCTTTCAACTACAATTCGAACGCCGAGGCGGCCAATACCGGCGGCACCCGGACCGCCGAGTTCAGCCCGCGTATCAATGCGGCCTGGTCGACACCGGTCTTCGACCTGCCTCTGCGTTTCTCGGCCAACCTCTTTGCCGAGTCGGACCGCTATACCCAGCCCGCCGCCTATGATGCCAACTTCGACAAGCTGGGCGGGTCGGCACGGCTGCAATACATCGATCCCGAGAACGATCAGGCCTATTCGCCCTACATCTCCTATGCGCCGCGCATGGACTTCGACCCGACCTTCGGACCGTGGTTCGCCACCCGCCAGGATCTGAACATCGGCTTCAACAAGCGCTTCAACTTCGACGGCAACTTCCAGAGGGTACCGTTTTCCGCCAATTCGCGTGACGCCACGGTCTGGGCGTTCGGCCTGACGACCTTCCTGCAGCAGAGGTTCCGCTATCCGACGCCCTCGTCGCACGCCTTCTACGTTATCCCGTCGGTCTCCTACCTGATCTCGGAGAACTGGAACGCCAGTCTAGGTGTCGAGGTGCTGCGGCGCGGCTTTCAGTCGGTCGGCAGCTTCGCGCGCGAGGACGTGCTGCTGGAGCCGATCTTCACGCTCGAATACGTGATGCCGGAAGCCTGGTTCGGCTCGGCGCGGACGGCGACGCTGCTCGGCCGGCCGGCTCTCGATTTCCAGGTGTCCTACGAGAACAACTGGTCGAACTTGCCGGCGGCCACCTACAACATTTGGCGGGTTGGCGTCGTGCTCAAGGCCGGCTGGAATTTTTGAAGCCGCCGGCCCGCACGGGAGAAAAGGAAATGTCGTCGCAGTCTTCTCAGCACCTTTCCTCGTTCGCCTTGACAAGGATATTGGTGGGCGGCTGGATCGGCGAGGTTTCTCGCGTCGACTGCGCCGTCCCTCAGGTGGCTGACTTTGGCAGAGTACGTCATCATGCACCCTAGACTGCATGTCGATGACACTGCCGATTTGATACGCGTTTCGACGGGATCGCTGCCGGCTCTGGAACAGGTCCGGGCAATCGTGGCCGAGGCGCACGCCACTTTTGCCGCCGATCGCGCGGGCACGGTCGCCGACTATATTCCTGCCCTGGCGCGGGTATCACCAGACCTGTTTGGAATATCCGTCGTTGCCGTGAGCGGCCAGGATGTCGGGATCGGGGATTGCGACCACGCGTTCTCGATCCAGAGCATTTCAAAGCCGTTCGTCTTTGCGCTGGTGTGCCAAGCAATCGGTGCGGAGGAGGCGCGCAGCAGGATCGGGGTGAACGCGACCGGCTTGCCGTTCAACTCCGTGATGGCGGTCGAACTCAATGGCGACCGGACGATGAATCCGATGGTCAATGCCGGTGCGATTGCCACGACGAGCAGCGTTCCGGGAGCCACAGCGGCGGCGAAGTTCCGCTTCATCCAGGAGGGGCTTTCACGTTTCGCCGGTCGGCGACTCGAGATCGACCAGGAAGTCTACGAGTCGGAGGCCGCTACCAATTTGCGCAATCGCGGCATCGCCAAATTGCTCGAGGGCTACGGCCGGATGTACTTCGACGCCTTGGAGGCGACCGATATCTATACTCGCCAGTGTTCCTTGAACGTGACCGCCAAGGACCTGGCCATCATGGGCGCCACGCTGGCGGATGGCGGGGTCAACCCGATCACCCGGGAGCGGGTCGTCGACGCCGGGCATTGTCGGCGCGTCCTTGCCGCGCTGGCGACGGCGGGACTGTACGAGCAATCCGGCGACTGGCTGTTCGAGATCGGGCTCCCCGGCAAGAGCGGTGTCAGCGGCGGCATCGTGACCATAGCGCCGGGCAAGGGGGCCGTCGGCATCTTCGCTCCACCGCTGGATGAAGCTGGAAACAGCATCAAGGGCCAACTGGTGGCGAAATTCCTGTCTGAACGGCTGGGGCTGAACCTTTTCGCCTCGCAAGCCGACACGTCGTCGTAAGCAACCATATATGTCGGGATGAGAAGATGACCACGAACGCCGACGACGTGAAGCAATCCTGGTTCCCGATGATCGTCATCGGCATGGGGCAGGCACAGATGTCGCTCAACATCAACGCGTTGCCCGTTTCCATCGGCGGTATCGTCGCTGAATTCAACGTTGCCCCCACGACTGTCGGCACCGCGATTGTGGCCTACTCGTTGGGGGTCGCGGGCTTCATCATGCTGGGCGCCAAGCTCGGGCAGATGTTCGGCTCGTTGCTGGTGTTTCGTGCGGCGACCGCGGCCTTGCTGGTTGCCGTGACACTCGTGACCTTCAGCCCCAATGCGACCGTCCTGATCCTCGCGCAGCTCCTGGCCGGCCTCGCCGCGGCGGTGATCGTTCCTACGCTGGTCGTACTGATCGCAAACAACTTTCGCGGCAAACAGCAGGCCACGGCACTCGGGATGCTGGGTTCGGTCCAGGCAATGGCGACCGTGACCGCCTTCTTCATGGCCGGCATAATCGGCGACCTTCTCGGGTGGCGCTATGCGTTCGGCCTCGTGATCCCGTTCACGGGCGCCGTGCTGCTGATGGCCGGCAAGCTCAAGCCGGTTCCGCCTTTGCCGGGCACAAAGATTGACCTTGTGGGCGTTGCGCTGGCCGCGGCGGCGATCATCCTGATCAGCTTCGGCTTCAACAATCTCAATCGATGGGGCTTGCTGATGGCGGGCCCCGGGGCTCCGTTCAGTTTGGTTGGCCTGTCGCCGGCCGCACTAATGGTCGTCATCGGGGTCATTGGAATCCAGCTTTTCCTTGTCTGGACGCAGCGCCGGCAGGCCGCGCAACTCACCCCGCTGCTGTCCTTGCAGGTGCTCGAATCCCGCCAGGAACGCGGCGCCGTGCTGTCGATGGCGGCAATCGTCGTCCTCGGCAATGCGATGACATTCCTGACACCGCTGTACATTCAGATGGTACAGGGACGATCTAGCTTCGATACTGCGGTTGCGATGATCCCCTACCAGCTTGCCGTTTTCATGGCGGCGCTGCTGGTCGTGACCCTGTACAAGTCTCTTACGCCTCAGCGGATCGCTCGCTATGCCTTCACGTTGGTTTCGGCAGGGATGATTGTCTTGGCCTTCGTGATGTTCAACGAATGGTCAAATTTACTCGTGGTGCTCGGACTGATGCTGGTCGGTGTCGGGCAGGGCGCGCTGGTCACGCTGCTGTTCAATGTTCTCGTCACCTCATCGCCAAAAGAGCTCGCCGGTGACGTGGGAGCGTTGCGCGGCACGGTCAACAACCTGTCCGCGGGCGTAGGCACCGCTATCGCCGGCGCCCTGGTGGTGGGGATCCTGTCCGCAAATATCCAGCGCGCCGTCGTCGACAATCCGACCATTCCGCCAAGCTTGGTTGCTCAGGTCGATCTGGACAGAGTGACCTTCGTGAGCAACGATCGCCTGCTGGCCGCAATGGCGGCCACCACGGCGACGCCGGCACAGGCGGCGGAAGCGCAGCGAATCAACGCGGACGCCCGGCTCAGAGCGCTGAAACTGTGCTTTCTGGTCTTTGGCGTGCTGTCGCTGTTGATGATTTTCCCGGCACGCCTGTTGCCCGACTATCGCCCGGGAGAATTGCCACCTGGTCCACAGCCCGACAGCAAGGCCGCCTGAAGGCGACATTTATGATGATCAAGGCGCGGCGCGCGCCCTGCTGCACGGCGGGCCTATCCCTGTCCTTGCTCAAAATTCCGTCCGGCCATGGGATCGGTATTCCAATGAAGACGATGGTTGCCGATGTTCGGTAATCGGAGAGCGCGCTGCTCTGTTGCGATCCGATCTTCGTGCGCGGGTTCTGAGCGCGTCAGTCCCCGAGCGGCGCAATAGCGGATCGCGACGACGCCCGGCACCGCGACGGCGATACAGGTTCGGTCACTCCAAACAGTTTAGGCCGCGCGACGCTCGTAGCGATGGCGCAGGGCGGGGCGTTGCCGGCGCAGGACGGTCAACTGATGCCGCCGGGCGACGAGTTCGAGTTCCAGCGAAGTGCGGCTGCGCAGCCGGAACGAGAGCAGGGAACCGACAGCGGACAAGAGCATGAGCATGCCTGTGCCGGTATGACTGCGGCACCGGAAACTCTATGCTTTCTCGGCTTTTTAGAGCTTTGAGTAAGCACACCTGCCCGAGGCGGTTGCGCAGTGGTCGCTGACCAGCCTGCGAGAGAAGCTGATCAAGATCGGTGCCAGGGTCGTGCGCCACGCCCGCTACGCCGTCTTCCAGATGGCCGAAGTCGCGGTGCCGAGAGAACTGTTCGAGAAAACATTGCGGCTGATCGACGGGCTGCGACGACGACCGGCTCCAGCGCAAGACCGCACCAATGCGCCGTCACCACGGGAGGAGTGCGTCCGAATGACGAGGGAGAGGGCCAAATCGATGGATCAAAGGTCGTCCTGGGGGCGCGCATGGCGGAAGCGGTGGTGGAAACCGTGTCGGCCGCTGACGGTTTCCTCGAAACCCGGCAGAATGCTGGCGTTCGCACCGCCCCTTGGGTCTATCTGCGGAATGTCGGCCAAGTAGACCCGATCCGTATCAATCTATCTGACGACGGACACCAGGGAGGCCGCTACACTCCAATCGCCGAGACAATGCCATAAGGAGCAGCAAGAACGACATCCCGGGATGAATCCATCGCTGAGAAGGGCGGCCTCTTCACGATCAGCGGACGGCAGTGGCTCATCCTGCTGATGGTCCAACTCGCCAACATGCTGTTCGGCATGACCATTACGCTGGCCAATCTGGTGCTGCCGCAGATGCGCGGCAACCTGTCGGCGACGCAGGAAGAGATCTCCTGGGTCATCACGCTCAACTTGGTCGCGACCGCCATCGCCACGCCGATGACGGGCTGGCTGTCGAGCCGGCTGGGCTGGCGCAACCTGATGTTCTTTACGGTGCTCGGTTTCACGACCACCTCCGTGCTGTGTGGCTTGGCCAACAGCCTGGAGAGCCTGATTCTGGCCCGTGTGGCGCAGGGGGCGTTCGGCGCGCCAATCATGCCGCTCGGCCAGGCCATCCTGTTGGCGACCTTCCCGAAGCATCTTCAGCCCGCCGCTCTCGTGATGTGGGGCATCGGCGCGGTGTTCGGTCCCGTGGCCGGCCCCATCTTGGGCAGCATCGTGACGGAAGCCTACGACTGGCGCGCAGCCTTCTTCATGATCCTCCCGCCCGGGATCTGCGCGCTGATCTGCATATGGTTCGCGCTCCGCGACCACACGGCGCGCGCGACCGTGAAATTTGACTGGATCGGCTTCATCGCCCTCTCCGTGGCGATGGCGGCCGCGCAGCTGATCCTCGACCGCGGCCACCGGCTGGACTGGTTCGGATCGACGGAGATCATGCTGTTGGCCTTCACGGGCGCGCTGGCACTCTGGATCTTCGTCATGCACTGCCTGACGGTGCCGGCGCCATTCCTCAATCCGCGCCTGCTGCTCGACCGCAACTTCTCCATCGGGATCCTGCTCGCCTTTGTGATGGGTATGCTGAACTTCGTCAGCATCGTGCTGTTTCCGACCCTGTTCCACGACCTGCGCGGCTACCCCGACAATGCCATCGCCTGGCTGATCGCCGCGCGCGGCGTGGGCAACTGGACGGCGTTCCTGTTCATCGCCCAGCTCACGCGGGTCGCCCCGCGATTCGCCATCGTCTGCGGCATGGCGCTGCAGGCCGGGGCGGGATTCTGGATGGCCCAGTTCGACATCAACCTCACCGATTCAGACGTGTTGTGGGCCAACTTCCTGCTGGGTCTCGGCCAGTCGATCGCCTTCACGCCGATGACGGTGATGGCCTTCTCGACCCTGCCGCCGCGCCAGGTCACGGAAGGGTCCGCCGTCTTCACTCTGATGCGAAACTTCGGCTCCAGCCTGTTCATTTCCATCGCCGTGCTGACCGTCAGTCGCTCGACGGCATCCAACTATTCGCGGATGACGGAGTTCATCACGCCCTACAACAAGTCCCTGTCGATGCCGGGCCTGCCGCCGCAGTGGAGCCTGGAAAGCCCAGGCGGCCTGCAGAGCCTGTCCAACGAGATCCTGCGACAGGCCGCGATGATCGGCTACCTGGATGCCTTCCACCTGATGGCCTTCGTCGCCCTCGCGGCGATGCCACTCGCCGCCTTCATGCGCGGGGTACGGCGAGACACGTAATGTGCCTCAAGAGGCTTGCATGGGACGGAGTACTGTTGGCGCTCTCCTTCAGTGCTGGCGCTCAGACCGTGACCGATGGTGACACGATCGAGCTTGCTGGCGTGACGTACGTGGCGGGGACGGTGGACCAGGAGCTGCTGGCGCGGAACGAATACCTTGCGATCAAGCGCCGCATTTGCATGGCGCAACTGATGGTCGGCTTGCGGCGCCACGGGCTGCCGCCGGCGCCGGACCGCAAGCGCACGATCACCTGGGCAACCTTCGTTCGGACCCACGTGGCGCTGCTGGCAGGGTGGACCGACTTCTTCATCGCCGAGGTGCTGACGCTGCGCGGGATCGTGACCTGCTACGTGCTGTTCGTCATCCATCCCGAGAGCCGCCGGGTGGATAGCGCCGGGATCACCGCTCATCCGAACGAGGGGTGCACATGCTCACTCCGATGACGTCTGCTCACATCGGTGAGATATCCGGGCTAGACGTCCGCGAGACCGAGGCGATAGACGCGGTTCGCGGTGCCGCTGAAAATCGCCTTCTTCTCATCGGCGGACGCGCCCGATGTCATGCGCTTGAAAGCGTTCCAGAGGGCGCACGGGCCGATGCCCATCTTGTCGACGGGATAATTGCTCTCGACCATGCAGCGGTCGGCGCCGAACAGTTCCAGGCAGGTTTTTACGTAAGGCCCCCAGTAGCCAGCGAGCCCTTCGGACGATGGCGGCGACGGCGCCTGCATATAGTCGAAGGCGGCCAGCCGCATCATCACGCCGCCCAGCTTCACCGAAACGTTGGGGCAGGCCGCCAGCTCCTTCATCCCCGCCTTCCAGGTCGCGAATACCTCGTCCTTCCGTCCGGCATAGGGGCCGTAGCCCAGCGGCCCGCCCATGTGACACATGACGATATTGGCCGACGGGAACGCACGGGCGAGGTCGACCACCTCGGCGAGTTGCGGGTGGAACACCCAGGCATCGAGCGACAGGCCCAGTCTCGCCAGCGGCTTCATGCCGGCACGAAAGTTCGCGGTGCCGTAGAGGCCCGGCCCATCGAAGTGGTGACTGTTGCCGATGATCGGGTCGGCATCCCAGGCCGCGGAATGGCGGATGCCGCGGAAGCGGCCGCCGCCCGCCGCGATCTCGGCCTCCAGGACTGAAGCGACCCGCTCGCCCAGCGTCAGGTCGGAAAAACCGACGATGCCGGCGCCGACCTTCGTCGACCCGTAGCGACCGCTCGCGCTCATGGCCGCCACGCCGGCCACGAACTCGACTTCGCCCACCGGCTTCATCTCCTCGGGCCCGTGGGCGCGGTACATCGAGCGGCATTCCTCGAATACCGTCGCCACGACATTGTGGCCGCATCCAATGTCGATCAGCAGCTCGTCCAGCAGATAGCGATAGCCCGGGAAGTCCCACAGGTGATGGTGGGTGTCGACGATCGCCAGTTCGGGCTCGAGGACCGGCTCCTGGGGCGCCTTGGCGAGCCACGCGTCATCGGGCTTGAAGATGCGGCCATACCGCGTCGGCTCGCCGGGCTTGTGGCTGGCCAGCATCGAGCCGAGCGACGAGGCGCCCTTCGTCTCCGTCACGTCCGTCACCCTTCAGCGATCAGCCGCGCCAGGGCGGCCGGCTCGCTCAACATGGGGTAATGGCCGGTATCGAGCTCGTGCCATCGTGCCTTCAGCCGCTCGGCGGCACGGCGCTGGTGCGCCACGGGCGGGTTCGAGCTGCGCTTGCACCAGATCACCGAGGCGTTCCACGCCTGGTCCCAGAAGCGGTCCAGCTTGACCGGCGCCTGCATGGCGGCGATCGGATGCGGCGTGCAGCGCTCCAGCGCCCAGGCCCGCACCTTGGGCTCGAGATCGACGAACAGGCGCGTCTCGAAATCCTGGCGCGACGGGCCGGTGCCGAGTTCGGTGTTCACGGCGGTCGGACGCTTCACGATATCGGGCAACGCCTCGCCGTCGAGCAGCGCCAGCGCATCGGCGAACACCACCCGCGCCACCCGCTCGCGTGCAAGTTCGGCCGCCCGCGCCATCACCATGCCGCCGGTGCTGGTGCCGGCCAGCACGACATCCTGCAGGTCCTGGTAGAACAGCAGCTCGGCGATTTCGGCCGCGTGGCTCTCGGTGTCGATGCCGACGCGAAGCCCGCCCTTGCGCTCGGCGCAACCGTCGAGCGTCGGCGTCAGCACCAGATGGCCCCTGGTCCGCAAGTGCTCGGCGGTCGTCTTCCATATCCAGCCGCCCTGGTAGGCGCCGTGGATCAGCACAAATGTGGTCATTGCCCTGTCCCCTTCTTCACGGTGACGCCCGCCATCTGCTCGAAGACTTTGACGATCGCCGCCCCGTCCTGCTTGTTGAGGCCACGGGCACGGGCCATCTGGTAGACCTGCTGCGTGACGTTCGCGAGCAGCAGCGGCACGCCCAGGCGCTTTGCGAAGGCAGTCTCCAGTTCCTGGTCCTTGTAGGAAATGTCGATCGTGCCGCCCGGCTCGAAATCGTCGTTCAGAATTCGCGGCACGCGCAGTTCCCACGCCGCACTGGCGCCGGTCGAGACGCGCACCACGTCGTAGATCATCTGCGGATCGAGCCCCGCCTTGACGCCCAGCACCAGGGCCTCGGCCACCGCCACGGTGTTGACCTGGACCAGCATGTTGTTGACCAGCTTCATGGCAAGCCCATTGCCCAGCGGGCCGACATGAAACGTGCGGTTGCCCATGGCCGCGAAGAGGTCCTCGCACTTGGCAACCACGTCGGCGGCGCCGCCCACGATCACCGACAGCTCGCCCGACTGCGCCCGGCCCGTGCCGCCGCTCACCGGCGCGTCGAGCATGGCGATACCCTGAGCCGCCAGTCTGTCGGCGAGGGCGCGGGCGGCGAAGGGATCGATGGTCGCCATGCAGAGCACGATGTGGCCCGGCTTGGCGCCCTTGATGATGCCGCGCTCGCCGGCGATGACCGATTCCGCCTGCTCCGTGGTCTCGACGATGACGATGGTCCGGTCCACCGCCGCCGCCACGCCTTCCGCCGTACCGGCGAGTTCGGCGCCCTTGGCGCGGAGCGGCGCGGTCTTGGTCTGATCGATGTCGTGCACCACGAGCGGGAAGCCCGCTTTCACGAGATTGAGCGCCATCGGTCCGCCCATGGCGCCGAGTCCGATGAATCCGACCTTGCCGGCCATGTTCTTCTCCCTCGTCCCTTGCTGGGTGTCAGATGCCGCCCGTGACGTCGATGCCCTCGGGGCCGAGTTCGGCCGCGGTGATCAACGCCGCCCTGGTCACGAAGCGCATGGCTTCCTCGCAATCTCTTCTTGGTTGTGAGGATTGTGCGGGCCCGGCCGGGGGAGTCAATCAGACCACCGCCTGTCGTTTCGCTGGCCGCCGTGTCACGATCCCGGGCCACGATCGCGGCTGAAGACAATGTCGGGGAAGCGAGGAGGACAGGCATGCAACCGGGGAAGAGACTGATCGGCAAGGTGGCGCTCGTGACGGGCGGCGCGTCGGGCATCGGTGCGGCAACGGCCAGGCTGTTCGCCCTGCACGGCGCTTCCGTCGTCCTCACCGACAGCAACGCCACGCTTGGCAAGGCGATGGAAAAGGAGATCGTCGACACAGGCGGAACGGCGACCTTCGCGACGCAGGACGTGCGCCACGAGGCACGGTGGGCCGAGATCGTGGCCGACACCGAGAAGGCCTATGGCCGCCTCGATATCCTGTGCAACATCGCCGGTATCTCGGGCCGCGATCCAAAGCTCAACATCCAGACCAGCCTGACGGCCGGACCGCGCCTTGCCGACCAGACGCTGGAGCAGTGGAACTGGGTCATGGAGATCAACG
>JBILYJ010000083.1:0-14795 GCA_044377795.1 Reyranella sp.
GCGGGCCCGCGATGCGCGCGACTTCGCTGCGATGGTTGTGGCCGTGCAGCACGATCTCGCAGCCGACCCTGCGGATCATCGCCTGGAAGGCGGCCGCATCCGTCAGCCGCTTGAAGCGCGACTCGGTCGTGAGCGGCGGATGATGGATCATCACGACGCGGCACAGGCCTTCCCGGCCGAGGGCGGCCAGCAGCTTCTCCGCGGCGGCGATCTGGGCGTCACCCAGGGTGCCGGTCGCCAGCAGCGGCGGCTTCGGGACGCCGCTGTTCAGCCCGACCAGCGCCACCGGCCCGCGCCGGCGCAGGGTGGGAAACACCTTGAAGTCGGCGGCCGGCGGCTGGCCGTCGCCCGCGATATAGGCGCCCCATTGGCCGAGGCTCTCGCGCCACTGCGTGGCGACGTAGACGTCATGGTTGCCGGGAATGACCGTGACCCGGTCGGGCGTGCCGAGGGTCGCCAGCCATCGGGAGGCGCGGGCGAATTCATCAGGCAGCGAGATGTTCACGAGATCGCCGGTCAGCGCGATATGGTCGGGCTTCTGCGCCTTTATGTCGGCCACGATGCCGGCCAGCGCCTCGGGGCGATGGAGCTGCACGCGATTGCGCCACCAGTTGAAATACCCGGTGGCGCGCTTGCCCAGCAGATCGACGGCGCGCGCCTGCGGCATCGGCAGATGCGGATCGGACAGATGCGCGAGGGTGAACATGGCGGATGCGCCCCTAGCGGGCGCCGCCCACCACGCGGAGCGTGCGGTCGTCGAGGACGCCGAGCTGGCGGCCGATGCCGGTCATGACCTCGATCATGTGCTCCAGCTGTTCCTTGGTGTGCAACGCGCAGACCGAGCAGCGCAGCAGCGACACGCCGTTGGGCGTCGCGGGCGGCACGGCGACGTTCACGTAGATGCCGGCATCGAGCATCGCCCGCCAGAAGCCGATGGCGGTCATGGGGTCGGGCAGGTGCACGCCGACCACCGGCCCGTGCTCGGGACCGAGCTTGAAACCCCTGGCGGCGAGGCCCTCGTAGAGCGTGGAGACGTTGGACCAGAGCTGCGTGCGCAGCTCGGGCTTGGCCTTCACGACCTTCAGCGCCTGGCGCACCGAGGCCACGATCGACGGCGGCAGCGAGGCGGTGAACATGTAGGAGCGCACCGTGACGCGCAGGATGTCGAAATCGGGGTCGTCCGAGACGCAGTAGCCGCCGATCGCGCCCAGGGTCTTCGAGAAGGTGCCGACGATGAAGTGGCAGTCGTCGAGAACGCCGGCCGATTCGCACAGGCCGCGGCCATTGTCGCCCAGCGCGCCCAGCGAATGGGCCTCGTCGACGATCACGTAGGCGCCGTACTTCTTGCAGACGTCGATGAACTCGCGAAGCGGCGCGCTGTCGCCCAGCATCGAATAGATGCCTTCCAGCACGACCACGCGGTTGCCCGGACGGTCGCCCAGCCGGCGCAGGCGCGCCTCCAGGCTGGAGGGATCGTTGTGCTTGAAGCGCACGACCTCGGCCTGCGTCATCTTGCAGGCGTCGTAGATCGAGGCGTGGCTGTCGGCGTCGATCAGGAGCTGGTCGCCCTCGCCGGCGAGGGTCGAGATCAGGCCGAGATTGGCCTGGTAGCCGGTCGTGAAGACCATGCAGTGCTTCTTGCCGTAGAACTCGGCGATCTCCTGCTCGAGCGCCACGTGCTCGCTGTAGCTGCCGTTGGCGATGCGCGAGCCGGTCGTGCCGGTCCCCTCCGCACGGATCGCCTCGATGGCGGCCTCCATGCAGCTCGGGTCGAAGGTCAGACCGAAATAGTTGTTGGTGCCGACCAGCAGCATCTTGCGGCCGTTGATGATCGCTTCGGTCGGCGACAGCACCCGCTCCATGCGGATCTGGAACGGGTCGTAACCGGTGGTCCGAACGTCCCGATAGGCCTCGAGCAGGCCCGCATGCCGGTCGAAAAGGCCCATGGCTAACGCCGGGCGCAGAGCTTCTGGATGGTGTCCGCGAGCTGGTCGACGGTATGGATCTCGGCCACGACGTTCATGGGAATCGAGATGTCGAAGTGGTCCTCGAGCTCCATGACCATGTCCATGATGGCGAGCGAGTCGATGGTCAGGTCCTTGGCGATCACCGTGTCGCCCGTGATCGGGCGCTCGCCGGTCTGGAACGGCACGAGGTGACGACAGATTTCACGAATGACTTCACCACGCGACTGGCCGCTGACGCGGGCGCGTTCGAGGGTATCGGTCATGCCGTCGGTTTCGACGATCATTTGATGGGCAGTGCGCAAAACGCTCTCCAGCGCCCGGGGGTGGGCGGTCACCTTGTGCCAGAAACAGTGATTCCGAGTGAAATGACAAATTGTTACGCCGTGTTTCACGCGTCCTATAGCCAGTGCTTCGCGCGATACCACAAGATCGTGTCCCGGAAGCCGGACGTGAGGTCGTAACGGGGCTGGAAGCCGATCGCTGCGGCCAGCCGCCGATCCGCAGCCGACCAGTCGGGGTGGAAAATCTCGTTGACCTTCCCCCGGGTCAGGATCTGGGCGCCGGCCCCCAGCGCCGGCCGCAGCTCGTTCCAGATGGCGATACTGGCCATGACGCCGCGGGGCACGGCGAGGCGCCACGGCCGCCGGCCCAGGGCCTCGCCCGCCGCCGCAGCCATGTCGCCATAGGTGTAGGTCCGCCCGTCGTCGATTTCGTAGATCGAATTCGGGGGCGGCCGCTCGACGCTCAGGGCCAGCGCCTCGGCCAGGTCCGAAACATGGATGAGCGACAGGCGCGCCGCCGGCATGCGTGGCTGGGGCGCAATACCCGAGTTAATTGCTCGGAAATAGGCCAGCGTTTCGCGGTCGCCCGGCCCATACACCGCCGGCGCCCGGACGATCGTCCAGGGGCCGCTGCGGTTGGCGACGACTGCCTCTCCCGCGCGCTTGCTCGCTCCATAGGCAGAAAGCTGCGGCTCACGCGCGGCCAGGGAGGACAACAGGACCATGTGGGCGTCGGGCGCCAGCGCCGACAGGAGCGCCGCACTGTCCCGGTTGACCGGCAGGAAGTCCCGGTCGGCCTTCGCCTTGATCAGCCCGGCGGCATGGACCACCGCATCCGCCCCGTCGACGAGCTGGCGCAGGGCCTGTTCGGAGGAGAGGTCGCCCAGCACGAGATCGGCATCGACGCCGGCCAGCGAGGGCAGCGGCGACCAGCGGCGGACCAGCAGACGCAGACGCCAGCCGCGACGTGCGAGCGCCGCAACGAGATGGGGTCCGACGAAGCCGGTGGCCCCGGTGACGGCGACCAGCTTGGCCATGGCGAGTCGTCAGGCCGCTTCGGGCTTCGGCGCGTAGAGGCCGGCGAGGTAGTTGGCCTTGGTCCGGGCGCGCGACAGCTTGCCGGACGAGGTGGTCGGCAGGCCCATGGTCGGCGGCACCAGCGCCACGTCGCAATCGACGGCGATCGCCTCGCGCACCGCGCCCGCCACGTCGCGCGCCAGCGACGCGCGCGCCTCGTCGCCCGACACGCGCGCCAGCACGGCCACGACCACGCGCTCGCCTTCGCCGGTATCGATCGAGAAGGCCGCCGCATCGCCGTTCTTCACGACGCGCTTGGCCTCGACCGCCCATTCGATGTCCTGCGGCCAGACGTTGCGGCCGTTGACGATGATCAGGTCCTTGGCGCGGCCGGTGACGACGATCTCGCCGTCCAGCATGTAGCCCAGGTCGCCGGTATCGAGCCAACCGTCCACCAGAACCTCGCGGCTGGCCTCGGGCTCGCCGAAGTAGCCGGGCATGATGCTGGGGCCTGACACGAAAATGCGACCGACCTCGCGATCGACCAGCACGGCGCCGTCGGGTCCGCGCACTTCGAGGCGATGGCCGGGCAGCACGCGGCCACAGATCACGAAGCGGCGTGCGCGCTGATGATCGCCTGGATCCGCTGCCGGCACCGCGCGCTGTGTCTCGGCCAGCGCCGTGCGATCCACGGTATCGGTGCGCACCGCGGTGTCGTGCGGGCAGAAGGTGATGGCGAGGCAGACCTCGGCCATGCCGTAGCTCGGGATGAAGGCGGTCCTGTCGAAGCCGTACGGCTCGAACGTCGCCGCGAAGCGCTCCAGCACGTCGGCCCGTACCATGTCGCCGCCGATCCCGGCATGCCGCCAGCAGCGCAGATCGAGATCGGGCGGCACCTGGGCCGCCCCCCGCCGCACGGCGAGGTCGTACCCGAAGCTCGGACTGTAGGAGATGGTGCTGCGGTTGCGCGAGATCAGGTTCAGCCACTGCATCGGCCGGCGGGCGAAGTCGCGCGGCGTCAGGTAGTCGATCGAGAGCTGGCTGGCCAGAGGTCCCATCAGGAAGCCGATCAGCCCCATGTCGTGATAGAGCGGCAGCCAGCTTATGGCGCGATCGCCTTCGACGACGTCGAGGCCGGCCGGGCCGACCATGCCGGCGAGATTGGCCATCAGGGCGCGCTGAGTGATTTGCACGCCGTGCGGATGACGCGTGCTGCCCGACGAAAACTGGATGTAGCACAGCTCGTCGGCGCCGAGCGGCCGCAGATCGACCGGCTTCTCGGGCAGCGAATGGAGCGCCTCCATGCCGCCATGGAGGCGGATGGCGGGGAATTCCCGCGCCGCGTCGGCCAGATAGCCCGCGAGATCGTCGAGGCCGACCGCGGCGACCGCCCCGGAGGCGGCAAACTGGCGGCGAAGCTGATCGAGGTAGGCGTCCTTGCCGCCAATGCCGACCGGAATGGAGACCGGCACGGGCAGCAGGCCCGCATACTGGGCCCCGAAGAACGAGTCGAAGAAGCCCGGCCAGGTGTCGGCTGTGATCAGGATGCGGTCGCCGCGCGCAAACCCGGCGCCGATCAGCTTGCGGGCGACCACATGCGCCCGGTCGCGGACCTCGCGCCACGGCAAGGCCGAGAGCTGCTCGCCCTTGGCATTATAAAAGGTCACCCCCGTCTCACCCTTCGCCGCATAGTCGAGCATCGCGGGAACGGAGGTGAAGCCGGCGCGATGAAGGGGCAGCGTGGAATGGCGGGTGGGCAGCATTTTCATCGGAAGGCGGGTCTCCTAGCAGAGGGGTCGGGGCCCCTCAAGACGGGCACCGCCGGCCGCCCGGCCCAAGTTGACACACCCGGACCCCGGTAAGATAGTGCCCGCCCCTCGCCAAAACCCGGAGTTTCCATCCCGGAATCGTCGGATCGGCGAGGTTTTTTGGTTTTTGAGGGAGGCTCGCTGTGATTACGGCTGTGATGCCGACGTACGGTCGCAAGGACGTCGTGTTCGAACGCGGAGAGGGTAACTATCTCTACGCGGTGGACGGCCGACGTTACCTGGACTTCACGTCCGGTATCGCCGTGAACGCGCTGGGCCACTGCCATCCCTACCTGGTCAAGGCGCTGACCGAGCAGGGCTCCCGGCTCTGGCACACGTCGAACCTGTTCCGGGTCGGCAACGGCGAGAAGCTGGCGCAGCGGCTGGTCGAGAATTCGTTCGCCGACACGATGTTCTTCTGCAACTCCGGCGCGGAAGCCATCGAGGGCGGCATCAAGCTGATCCGCAAGTATCAGTACATGAACGGCCAGCCCAAGCGGTACAAGATCATCTGCTTCCAGGCGGCCTTCCACGGCCGCCTGCTGAACGCGCTCGCCGCCACCGGCAACGAGAAGTACCTCGAAGGCTTCGGCCCGCCGGCCCCCGGCTATCGCCATGCGCCGTTGAACAACACCAACGTCGTCCGCGACATGATCGACGACGAGACCGCCGGCATCCTGGTCGAGCCGATCCAGGGCGAAGGCGGCATCCGTGCGACGACCACGCAGTTCCTGAAGGACCTGCGCGGCATCTGCGACGAGTTCGGCCTGCTGCTGTTCTACGATGAAATCCACACGGGTTTCGGCCGGACCGGCAAGCTGTGGGGCTACGACTGGTCGGGCGTGAAGCCCGATGTCGCGGCGATCGCCAAGGGCATGGGCGGCGGCTTCCCGATCGGCGCCTTCATGGCGACCGAGAAGGCGGCGGTCGGCATGGTTCCCGGCACGCACGGCTCGACCTATGGCGGCAACCCGCTGGCCACCGGCGTCGCCAATGCCGTGCTCGACGTGCTGCTGGCGCCCGGCTTCATCGAGGACGTGCGCGAAAAGGGCGAGTACCTGAAGGGCAAGCTCGAGGAACTCTGCCAGAAGCATCCCACGGTATTCGTCGAGCAGCGCGGCATGGGCTTCCTCCAGGGCCTGCAGTGCGTCCCGTCGGTGCCGGCAGGCGACATGGTCAACAAGCTGCAGTCGCTGGGACTCCTGGTCCCGCCGGCCGGCGAGAACGTGATCCGCATCTTCCCGGCCCTGATCGCCGACAAGGCGGCGCTGGACGAGGGCATCGCGATTCTCGGACAGGCAGCGGAATCCTTCGAGGCGGCGTCCAAGGCCGCCGAGTAGGCGCCATGGCAACGCCCAAGCATTTCCTCGACCTCGACCAGGTCGATCCCGGGACGCTTCGCCAGATCCTCGATCACGGCAAGGCGATGAAGAAGGCGCGGACCAGCGGCGGGCACGACCAGCCGCTGGCCGGCAAGACGCTCGCCATGATCTTCGAAAAGCCCTCGACACGCACCCGCGTGTCGTTCGAGGTCGGCATGCGCGAACTCGGCGGCCAGACGATCATGCTCGGCCGCACCGATACGCAGCTCGGCCGAGGCGAGACCATCGCCGACACCGCGCGCGTGCTCAGCCGCTATGTCGACATCATCATGATGCGCACCACCGTCGAGGATAAGCTCCTCGAGATGGCGAAGTACGCGACCGTGCCGGTGATCAATGGACTCACCGACAAGACCCATCCGTGCCAGCTGATGGCCGACGTCATGACCTACGAGGAGCAGCGCGGTCCCATCCGGGGCAAGTCGGTGGTCTGGTCGGGCGACGGCAACAACATGGCGACGTCATGGATCCATGCGGCGGTCCAGTTCGACTTCGAGCTGCGCATCGCCTGCCCGCCCGAGCTGACTCCGCCGGCCGATGTCGTCCAGTGGGCCGAGAAGTCGAAGGGCCGCATCTCGATCGGCCATGACCCCGGGTCGATGGTGAAGGACGCCGACTGCGTCGTCACCGACACCTGGGTGTCGATGGGCGACGAGGATCCCGACAGCCCGAGCGCCGCACGCCGACACAATCTTCTGCGCGCCTATCAGGTCGACAAGCACCTGATGAAGCAGGCCAAGAAGGACGCGATCTTCATGCACTGCCTGCCCGCGCATCGCGGCGAGGAAGTGACCGCCGAGGTGATCGACGGTCCGCAGTCCGTCGTGTTCGACGAGGCCGAGAACCGCCTGCACGCCCAGAAGAGCATCCTGGCCTGGTGCCTGTCTTGAGTTCGCCATCGGGAGGACCTCCTTCCGATGACTGGGACCGCGTCCTTCCTTTCCAGCTGGACGCACTCGGCGTGCGCGGCCGGCTGGTCCGGTTGGGCCCTGCCCTCGACGAGGTGATCGAGCGCCACGGCTATCCCTTGGCCGTGGCGCGGCCGCTGGCCGAGTCGATGGTGCTGTGCGCCACCCTCGCGACCTCGCTGAAGTACGACGGCATCTTCACCCTGCAGATCACCGGCGACGGGCCGATCCGCCTGCTCGTCACCGATCTCACCAGCGACGGGGCGCTGCGCGGCTATGCACAGTTCGATTCCTGGAAGCTCGCCATCGCGCTGGGCAGCGGCAACGAGGACGTTCCCGACGGCTACATCCCCAAACTGTTCGGCCAGGGCCGCCTCACCTTCACCGTCGACCAGGGCCAATACACCGAGCGCTACCAGGGCGTCGTGCCGCTCGAGGGCGCGACGCTCGCGGACTGCGCCCACACCTACTTCCGCCAGTCCGAGCAGCTGCCGACCGGCATCAAGATCACGGCCCGCCGCGACGACACCGGCAACGGGCACCGCTGGCATGCGGCCTCCCTGATGGTCCAGCAGATGCCCGAGTTCGACGCCGGCCGGATGGACGTCGATGCCGAACAGCGCGAGGACGACTGGCGCAAGGCCGTGATCCTGATGGCCTCGGCCACCGAGAAGGAAATGCTCGATCCGGCGCTTCCCGGCACCACCCTGCTCCATCGCCTGTTCCATCAGGAACAGCCCCGCGTTTTCGAGCGCCGCCCCTTCGCGGCCCGCTGCCGCTGCAGCCGCGAGCGCATCGACAACGTACTGCGCTCCATCCGGCGCGAGGAACTGGGCGATCTGCGCGACAAGACCGGCCGCGTCTCGGTGAAATGCGAGTTCTGCTCCACCGAATACACCTATGACGACAGCGACCTCGACAGCGTCTATGCGCCAGCTCCCGAGGAACCCGATCAGTCGAAGAGCGTCTTGTCGTAGAACACCGACCACTTGACGTCGGCGTAATCGAGAACCGGACCGCAGCGTGTGAAGCCGGAACGTTCATAAACTTTCCAGGCCGCGTAGTGACGGTCGCCGGTCTCCAGCACGAGACGCTTCAGTCCCTCGGCGCGCGCCGTCGCCTCGATGCGCGCCACGATCTGCTCGCCGATCCGGCGGCCGCGATGGCTGGGTCGCGTGTACATGCGCTTGACCTCACCGATACCGTCGGCGTGCCGCTTCAACGCCCCGCAGGCCACCGCCACGCCGCCTTCTCGTGCGATGAAGACGGTAGTGTCTTCATCGGCCATCTGCTCGACGGTCAAATGGTGGCAGTGCTCGGGCGGCGTCAGCTCCAGCAGGACGGCGTTCAGCTCAGTGACCAGCGTACGGACCTCGTCCTGCAGCGGCGTCTCGATATCGATGACGATGGCCATGGACGGCTTCCAGCCTTGACTTACTGAGGCGGTGGCAGAGAAGCCACGACGATTTCCAATGCTTCGGCGACTGGCGGCATCTCCCTCTGTGCTGTCCGCCAGACCAGATCCAGATCAACGCGGCCATACTCGTGAGCGATGATGTTGCGCATCCCGATCATGGCTCTCCATGAGATGGAGGGATGAGCATGGCGCGTTCCCTCGGAGACTCGGCGGGCACATTCACCCACCAGTTCCAGCATCCGCTCCAGGGCGCGCAGCAGCGTACGATCTGTGTCGAGGTCCTGCCGGGAACGGCCTTGCACGAAGGAGCGGATCTCGTGGACAAACTCAAGCATATCGACAAGGGCGGCCCGCTCGTCCTTTTCAGGCGGCATAGAGCAGCTTCTTATGCCGGCGAATCGATGCAAGACGATAGGGATTGGTCACGTTGGCCTCCCCGATCAGATCGACCGGTCGCCCAAACAGATCAGCCATTTCGTCGCGCAATCTGGCGATGTCAAAGAGGCTCCACTCGGCTTCGGGCGCATACTCGACCAGCAGGTCAACGTCGCTGTCTGGCCGTGCATCTCCCCGCGCCTGGGAGCCGAACAATGTCAGTTTGCGGATCTTCCAGCGTCGGCACAGGGCATCGAGCTTGTCCAACGGCGGGGGGACGAACGAGGCCATGCCGCCAGCATAGCACTTGGCCGTCGCTCCCCCAACTCGTTGCCTAACCGTGAGGCACCAGGATCTGCCGGACGGTCGCGACGTCCTGGAGGCGGTCGAAACCCTCGTTCAGCTGGTCGAAGCCGATGCGCTGGCTGACCATGCGGTCGACCGGCAGCTTGCCCTGCTGGTAGAGCGCGATGAAGCGCGGGATGTCGCGCACCGGCACGCAGCTCCCCATGTAGGAGCCCTTGATCGTCTTCTCCTCGCTGACGAGGCCGCTCTGCTTGAACGCGAAGTCGGCGGCGATCGGTGAGAGGCCCGCGGTCACCGTCGTGCCGCCCCAGCGCGTGACGAGATAGGCCGTCTCCATCGCCTTGATGGTGCCGGCGAGATCGAAGGCATAGTCGACGCCGCCGTTGGTGAGATCGCGCACCTGCGTGACATGGTCGACGTCCTTGGCATTCACCGTGTCCGTCGCGCCGAGCTGACGGGCAAGACCGAGCTTCTCGTCGGAGAGATCGATGGCCACGATGCGACCCGCGCCCGCGAGCACCGCACCCATCAAGCCGCTGAGGCCCACGCCGCCCAGGCCGACGATGGCCACCGAACTGCCCGGCTCGATCTTACCGGTGTTCACGACCGCGCCCACGCCCGTGACGACGGCGCAACCGAACAACGCCGCCACGTCGAGCGGCAGGCTTCTGTCGATGACCACGATCGAGCCGCGATCGACCACGGCATATTCGGCGTAGCAGGAAACGCCGGAGTGATGGTTCACCGGCTTGCCGTCCATGTGCAGGCGGTGATGGCCCGAGAGGAGCTGGCCGGCGGCGCGCGGGCTGATCGAGCGCTCGCAGATATAGGGGCGGCCTTCGAGGCAACGGCGGCAGCGGCCGCAACTCACGTTGAAGGTGAAGCAGACATGGTCGCCCACCTTCACGTCGTGCACGCCCGCGCCCACTTCGACGATCTCGCCCGAGCCTTCGTGGCCCAGCACGATCGGCACGGGGCGTGGCCGGTCGCCGTTGATCAGCGACAGGTCGGAATGGCAGAGGCCACCGCCGCCCACCTTGACCAGCACTTCGCCCTCGCCCGGCGGATCGAGATCGACCTCGACCACGTGGATGGGCTTGGACTTCGCGAAGGGGCGGGGCGCGCCGCAGGTGGTGAGAACGCCGGCCTTGATTTTCATCAGGCTATTCCTCCGTCGACCCGAACCAGCGATCCCGTGGTGAAACTCGACTTGTTCGAGGCGAGATAGAGAGCCGCGGTCACGATCTCTTCCGGCTGACCGCTGCGCTTCAGCGCGGCTGTCGGGTTGGCCTTGTGCTCCTCAGGCCACGCCTTCGAGACATCGGTCAGGAAGCGGCCCGGCGAGATCGTGTTCACCCTCACCTTCGGCCCGTACTCGAAGGCGAAGGCCTCGGTCAGCGCGTTGAGTGCCGCCTTGGCGCCGGCATAGGGCGCGATCTGCGGCCGTGGGCGCAGCGCGCCGGCACTCGAGACGTTGATGATCGAGCCGCCGTCGCCCTGGGCCATGCGGCTGCCGACCAGCGACATCAGCCGGAACGGCGCCTTGAAGTTCAGGGACACGATGCGGTCGAAGAGCTGTTCGGAAGTTTCGAGCGACGAGGGCGCCAGCGGCGAGGAGCCGGCATTGTTCACCAGGACGTCGACCTTGCCGAAGGCGGCATAGGCGGCGTCGACCAGGCCGTCGAGTTCCTGCCAGTTTGCGACGTTGCAGGCATAGGTCGCGGCCTTGCGGCCCATCGCCCGGACCTCGGCGGCGACCTTGTCACAGGTCTCCAGCTTTCGGCTGGTGATGAAGACATCGGCGCCGTGTGCGGCGAAGGCCTTCACCATTTGATAGCCAAGCCCACGGCTGCCCCCGGTGACGAGGGCAACCTTGCCGGAAAGATCGAAGTAGTTGGTGCTCATGGCGACGATCCCACCACAGTCGCCTGCCGAAGGCGAGGCCGGCCGCAGAAGGGATCGCGCCAGGCGGAAGAACGGGGACCGTTACTCGAGCTTGACGCCCAGCTCCTTGACCAACGGAATCAGCTGCTTCTTCAGATTCTCGTAGTCGGCCGAGATCTCGACGTGGCCGAGCGGCAGGTCGCGCAGGCCGAAGCTCTCCATCATCTTGCGGCCCCCTTCCGACTGCGCCGCTTCGATCCAGAGAGCCGACAGTCTGGACACGATATCCATGGGCACCCCAGCCGGTGCCGCCAGCACGAGATACCCATAGATGCGGAATGCCGGGTGATCGTAGCCCTGCTCGACCATCGTCGGCACATTGGGAAGGAGCGGCGCGCGCGCCGGGCCAGGAGTGCCGATTGGCCGTATGACGTCCTTTTCGAGGAGCGGCCTCATCGCCTGGTAGCTGCCCATAGCGACCTGAAGCGAGCCCGCGTTCATGTCCTGCCACATCGGTCCCTCACCGCGGTAGTGGACCGGCTCCATCTTGAGATCGTAGAGCATGTTGAGCTGCTGACACACGATATGAGCCGCCGAGCCGGCCGCCCAGGTTCCGAAGCTTGTCTTGTTCGTCTTCGCCCAGGCGACGAGCTCCTTGACGTTGGTGACCGGCACCGACTTGTGAACCACCAGCGGCAAAGCTCCGGAGTTCGTGCCGGCCACAAGGGTGAAGTCCTTGTCGGGATCGAATCCGAGATTGGCATAGAGCACCCTGCCCTGAACGAGCGTGCTCGAGACGGTGTGCAGGAAGGTGTAGCCATCGGCTGGCTCCTTGGAGACCTGCGCGGCGCCAATGTTGCCGCCGGCACCTGGCTTGTTCTCGATGATGAACTGTTGCCCCGTCTTCTGAGCCGCAAACTGCGCGAACGTACGGGCAATGGCATCGGTCAAGCCGCCCGGGGGAAAGTTCACCACGATCGTAACGGGCCGGTTCGGCCAGTTCTGCGTCGCGCGGGCACCCGATGAGAGGGCAATCCCGCCAAGGCCCAGCGCGCCCGCGCCCAAAATGAAATGTCGCCGATTTCTGTGAATCATCACCATTCGCCTCCCTGCGACGTGTTTGTTTTGAGAGAGTCTCCCTTGTCGCATGGCTGATATGGTAATTCGGCATATCTCGACCAATAGGCCAACGAAAAAAATCCTGTTGCATAACGTATGTAACTTTTAGATGGCTTCTTGCATCCCGGCACGTGACTTGCTTTCAACGCTTGGGCATGAGGACGCATGAGTATCCAAGTCGCGCTTCATCATCGAACGACCTATTCGTATGACCGGCTGGTGGCGCTGGGACCGCAGGTCGTGCGCCTGCGTCCGGCGCCGCATTCGCGCACGCCGGTGCTGTCCTATTCACTGAAAGTCTCGCCCGCCGAGCATTTCATCAACTGGCAGCAGGACCCGCAGGGCAACCACCTGGCGCGGCTGGTGTTTCCGGAAAAGACCCGGAAGTTCGAGGTCACGGTCGACCTGGTGGCCGACATGTCGGTCATCAACCCGTTCGACTTCTTCCTGGAGCCGTCGGCCGAGACCTGGCCCTTTGCCTACGACGCCTCGCTGGCCGAGGAGATCGCGCCGTTTCGCAAGCTCGAACCGCTGGGGCCGAGACTCTCGGCCTGGCTGGCCTCGGTCGACCGCAAGGAGCAGCGCACGATCGATTTCGTCGTCGGCCTGAACGCCCGCCTGCAAAGTGAAATCGGCTACATCGTCCGCCTGGAGCCGGGCGTTCAGGCCTTCGAGGAAACGCTCGCCCGCGCCAAGGGCTCGTGCCGCGACACCGGCTGGCTGCTGGTGATGATCCTGCGGCACCTGGGCTTCGCCGCGCGCTTCGCCTCGGGCTATCTGATCCAGCTCGTCGCCGACGAGAAGCCGCTCGAAGGGCCCGAAGGCCCCACCCAAGACTTCACCGACCTCCACGCCTGGTGCGAGGTCTATCTGCCGGGCGCTGGCTGGATCGGCCTCGACCCGACCTCCGGCCTGCTGACCGGCGAAGGCCACATCCCGCTCGCCTGCACACCCGAGCCGTCGAGTGCGGCGCCGATCGAGGGCGCCCTCGAGAAGGCCGAGGTCGCGTTCGAGCATGCGATGACGGTGACGCGCGTGCGCGAGACGCCGCGCACCACCAAGCCCTATACCGAGGAGCAATGGGCCACCCTGCTCAAGGTCGGCGAGGCGATCGAGCGCGACATCGGCAAGCACGACGTGCGCCTCACCATGGGCGGCGAGCCGACCTTCGTGTCGGTCGACGACATGGACGGACCTGAATGGAACACCCTGGCGCTGGGCCCGGAGAAGCGGCGGCTGGCGGGCGTGCTGTTCCGCAAGCTCGCGAACCGCTTCGCAGCCGGGCCGCTGCTGCATTTCGGCCAGGGCAAATGGTATCCCGGCGAGCAGCTGCCGCGCTGGGCGCTCGGCTGCTACTGGCGCAAGGACGGCGAGCCGATCTGGCGCAATCCGCAGCTCTATGCACTGGAGTCCAAGCCGGTCGGCGCCACCGTCGAGGCTGCGCACCGCTTCGCGCTTGCCTTCGCGCAGCGCCTGCAGCTCGATCCCGACTATCTTTTCCCGGCCTACGAGGACACCTGGTACTACCTGTGGCGCGAGCGGCGCCTGCCGAGCAACGTCGTGGTCGACGAGGCCAAGGTGAAGGATCCGCTGGAGCGCGAGCGCCTGGCCCGCGTCTTCGAGAAGGGGCTCGAAAGCTCGGTCGGTTATGTGCTGCCGGTTATTCGGGATCACAATGGGCGCGACCATAACGGGCGCGGCAACGGTCATGGCCCCGGACATGGCCATGCGCCTCGCTGGAAGAGCGGTCCGTGGTTCCTGCGCTCCGAGAAATGCTACCTGATCCCCGGTGATTCACCGATCGGGTATCGCCTGCCGCTCGATTCGCTGCCCTGGGCGGCGCCCGGCGACACCGACATCATCGTCCAGCCCGATCCGATGGCGCCGCATCCCGACCTGCCGCCGCTCGACGCCTTCCGGCGCGCGCCGGTGCTGCGCCGCCAGGAACCGGGACTCGCGGGCGATACCGCCGGCGATGCCGAAGCCCGCCGCGAGGCGTGGCGCCGGGCGCTGGCCCCGAACACGGGCCTGGGCCCTGCCGTCGGCGCTTCGGCCTCCGGCGTCGTGCGCACCGCAATGGCCTTCGAGCCGCGCGACGGTCATCTCCATGTCTTCATGCCGCCGACCGAGCGCATGGAGGATTATCTCGACCTGGTGACGGCGCTCGAGGACACGGCCGAGGAGCAGGGCCAGCCGATCTTCATCGAGGGCTACACGCCGCCCGGCGATCCGCGGGTCCTGCATTTCAGCGTCACGCCCGACCCCGGGGTGATCGAGGTCAACATCCATCCCTCCGCGACCTGGACCGAGGTCGTCGAACGCACGGAGATC
>JBILYJ010000531.1:0-3877 GCA_044377795.1 Reyranella sp.
GACGCAGCACCAGACCAGTGCCGGCATGACGCGTCTGTTCTACGGCGTGCTGCTGACGTTGAGCGCCGCCTGCGGCATGTCGGTGGTGGCGATGCTGGCCGGCCTCGCGCCGGCGCCGGCCGCGCCGGCGCCCGGGGCGATCGAGCCGGTCGCCGTGCTGGGACGGGCGCTCGCCTGCTTCGCCGGCGGCTATGGCTACGGCATCCTGTTCAACAACCCGCACCGCACGGTTCTCGCGGTGGCGCTGCTGTCGATGGTCGGCAACGAGGTGCGGCTCGGCCTGCACGATCTCGGTCTTGCCCTGCCACAGGCGACATTCTTCGGCGCGCTGGCGGTCGGGCTGGGCGCCTCGCTGGTGCGCCGTCGCCTGCACGCGCCGCGTATCGCGTTGACGGTACCCAGCATCATCATGATGACGCCCGGGCTGTTCGCCTTCCAGACGATCGTGTTCCTGAACCAGGGCAAGGCGCTGTCGGCGGTCGAGGCTGCTGCGACCTGTGGCTTCGCGGTTGGCGGCATGGCGATGGGTCTGGTCGCCGCTCGCTTTCTCACCGAGCGGCAGTGGCGCTACGAGCGCTAACGCCTGGAGGACTCAAACTCTTCCCCTTTGCGGAGTCCGCAAAGGGTTAGTGCCCTCGTCTTACGAAGGCGGGGGCCCGACAGGAAGGCTGCCCGCCTATTCCGTCGCGACGTACGGATGGACCATCTTCGACGGGTCGACGACCTTGTCGAATTCGGCCTCGGTCACATACTCGAGCTTTAGCGCTGCTTCCTTCAGCGTGAGGTCGTGGTCGATCGCGTAGTGGGCGATCTTCGAGGCCTTGTCGTAGCCGATCACGGGCGCCAGCGCCGTCACCAGCATCAGCGAGCGATCGACGTACTCCTTGATCTTCTTGAGGTTGGGCTGGGTGCCCTCGACCAGGAACTTGCGGAAGTTGGCGCAGCCGTCGGTCATCAGCGTGATCGAATGTGCGACGTTGTAGATCATCAGCGGCTTGTAGACGTTCATCTCGAGATAGCCGCTGGCGCCGCCGAAGCCGACCGCCACGTCATTGGCCATGACCTGCACCGCGATCATGGTCAGCGCCTCGGCCTGGGTCGGGTTGACCTTGCCCGGCATGATCGAGGAACCGGGCTCGTTCTCCGGGATGTGCAGTTCGGCGAAGCCGGCGCGCGGGCCGCAGGACATCAGGCGGATGTCGTTGCCGATCTTGTAGAGCGAGACCGCGAGCGTGCGGAACGCGCCGGAGAGCTGGACCAGCGCATCGTGCGCGCCCTGCACGGTGAACTTGTTGGGCGCCGTCACGAACGGCAGGCCCGTCAGCCTGGCGATCTCCGCCGCCGCCGCCTCGGCAAAGCCCGGCGCCGCGTTGATGCCGGTGCCGACCGCCGTGCCGCCCAGCGCCAGGCGATAGACGCCCTTCAGCGCATCTTCGATCCTCTCGATATTGTCGGCCAGCATGCCGGCATAGCCCGACCATTCCTGGCCGAGCGTGATCGGCGTCGCATCCTGCATGTGGGTGCGGCCGATCTTGACGATGTCCTTCCATTCCTTCGCCTTGGCGTCGATCGCGTCGTGCAGCGCCTTCAGCGACGGCAGCAGCCGCTCCTTCGTGTTGACCGCGGCGGCGATGTACATGACCGACGGAAACGAATCGTTGGACGATTGCGACATGTTGACGTGGTCGTTGGGATGCACCGGCTTCTTGGAGCCGAGCGGCGTGCCCGCGAGCTGGCAGCAGCGGTTCGAGATCACCTCGTTCACGTTCATGTTGAACTGCGTGCCGCTGCCGGTCATCCAGACGTGCAGCGGAAACATCTCGTGGTGCTGGCCGGCGAGGATCTCGTCGCAGGTCTCGAGGATCAGCTTGTGCGCCTCGTCATCCAGTCGCTTGCCGTCGTGGTTGGCGTTGGCGCAGGCCTTCTTCAGGGTCGCATAGGCGGTGATCATCTCGCGCGGCATCAGGTCCTTGCCGATGCTGAAATGCTCGAGCGACCGCTGTGTCTGCGCGCCCCAGAGCTTGTCGGCCGGAACGCTTACTTCACCCAGGCTGTCTGTTTCCTTGCGAACGTCTGCCACGCGGCACCTCATCTGGTTTGGCGGCGTGACAGTACCCCAACCTTCCCCGTGCCGTCAGTCGTCAGATGACCGGGCCTTCCGCAGGGATTTGACAGTGCCGTGACGCTTCTTGTCGTCGACCCGGCGGCGCTTCGCCGCGCGGCTCACCTTGGTCTTCACGCGCGGCGTCGGCTTGTGGGTCGCCTCGCGAATCAGCTCGATCAGGCGGGCGAGGGCCTCCTCGCGGTTGCGCAACTGGCTGCGATGGCCCTGGGCCACCAGCACCAGCACGCCGTCGCGTGTCAGGCGCCGGCCCGCCAGACGTTCCAGCCGATGCCGCACATCGTCGGGCAGCGACGGCGAACGGCGGACGTCGAAGCGAAGCTGCACCGCCGTCGATGTGGTGTTGACGTGCTGGCCGCCGGGGCCGGCGGCGCGCACGAAGCTTTCCTGGATCTCGTCCGGGTCGATCGCCAGCGAACCGGTCACCCGGATCGGGGCCGCCGCGCCCGGCGTCATTCCTTGGCGCCGGCCTTGCGCAGCATCGCCTCGGCGGATCCGCGGTTGTTCTGCCTGGCGTAGGAGAGCGCGGTGCGGCCGGTGAAGTCGCGCGAATTGGGCTCGGCCTTCTTCTCGAGGAGGAGCCGCACGATCTCGGCATAGCCACGCCCCGAGGCGATCATCAGCGCGGTCTGGCCCTGGCGATTCTGCCCGCGCACGCTCGCATTGCGACGAAGCAGGATGTCCGCGATCTCGACATCCCCCTTTTCGGCAGCGCGCATGAGCGCCGAGTAGCCTTCCGGATCGACGGCATCGACCCGCGCGCCGCCTTTCAGGAGCGTCTCGACCACCGGGATATGCCCGGCACGGACCGCCACGATCAACAGCGGCTGACCGTTGTTGGCGCTCTGGTTCGGGCTCTCCTGCTTCAGCAGGGCCTGCCGCACCTTCTCCTCGTCGCCCTCGACGACCGCCTTGACGATCTGCTTCTGGCCGAGCAAGTCCGAGCCGGACTGCGCGAGCGCGACGCCTGCCGGAACGGTCATCGAGAGGGCAAGAAAAGCACGCCGGATCATGACTTTCTCTCGCGGGATTCCTGATAGCGGACCTCGATCCGGTCCCAGATCTGCGCTTCCAGCGAGACACCGTCGAAGCGATTGATCTGCTGCAGACCGGTCGGCGAGGTGACGTTGATCTCGGTGAGATAGTCGCCGATCACGTCGATGCCGACGAAGATCAGGCCGCGTCGCGCAAGTTCAGGGCCGATCGTCTCGCACAACTCGATGTCGCGCCGGGTGAGAGACGCCTTCACCGCCTTGCCGCCGACATGCATGTTGGAGCGCGCCTCGCCGGCCGCCGGAACCCGATCGATCGCGCCGACCGCCTTGCCGTCGATCAGGATGATGCGCTTGTCGCCCTTGCGCACCTCGGGAAGGTAGCGCTGGGCGATCACCGGCTCGCGGCTGCGCTGGGAAAACATCTCCAGCAGCGACGCGAAATTCTCGTCGTCGGGGCGAACGCGGAAGACGCCGGCGCCGCCGTTGCCGAACAGCGGTTTCAGGATGATGTCCTGATGCTCGTCGCGGAACTCGCGCAGCGCGCGCGCATCGGCGGTGATCAGGGTCGGTGGCATCACATCGTCGAAATGCGTGACGAACAGCTTCTCCGGCGCGTTGCGCACGCTGGCCGGATCGTTGACCACCAGCGTCTTCGGATGGATGTGCTCGAGCAGGTGCGTCGTCGTGATGTACGACATGTCGAACGGCGGGTCCTGGCGCAGCAGCACGACGTCGAAGGTCGACAGATCGATCATCTCGG
>JBILYJ010000533.1:0-3852 GCA_044377795.1 Reyranella sp.
TGGGCGACGAGCGCGTGAAGGACATCGCCAACTACATCAAGAAGGGCAAGCTCTGGGAAGGCTTCACCGCCCCGGTCCGCCCCATCCTGCTGATCGACGAGATCGACAAGGCCGACATCGAGTTCCCGAACGATCTGCTGCAGGAACTGGATCGCATGGAATTCTACGTCTACGAGACGCAGCAGACCATCAAGGCGACCGAGCGCCCGATCGTCATGATCACCTCGAACAACGAGAAGGAACTGCCGGACGCCTTTCTGCGCCGCTGCTTCTTCCACTACATCCGTTTCCCCGATCGCGAGACGATGACGCAGATCGTCGACGTCCACTTCCCCGACCTGCAGCGCAACCTGCTGCGCGAGGCGCTGAACGTGTTCTACGACATCCGCGAAGTGCCGGGCCTCAAGAAGAAGCCGTCGACCTCCGAGCTGCTCGACTGGCTGAAGCTGCTGATGGTCGAGGACATGTCGCCGGAGTCGCTGCGCTCCAAGGACTCCAAGCAGCTCATTCCGCCGCTGCACGGCGCGCTGCTCAAGAACGAACAGGACGTGCACCTGTTCGAGCGTCTGGCCTTCATGGCGCGGCGGGAGCAGCGCCAGTAGTCACTGCTAAGAGGAGAACGCGATGTTCATCAACTTCTTCCTCGAGCTGCGCAACGCCAAGCTGCCGGTCTCCATCAAGGAATATCTCTCCCTGATGGACGCGATGGACAAGGGAGTGGCCGACTACAGCGTCGACGACTTCTATTATCTGTCGCGCGCCGCGCTGGTGAAGGACGAGCGCAACCTCGACAAGTTCGACCGGGTGTTCGGCACCGTCTTCAAGGGGCTCGAGGCGCTGCCCCCCGAGGGCGTCGCGGCCGAGATCCCCGAGGAATGGCTTCGCAAGCTGGCCGAGAAGCTTCTCACCGAGAAGCAGATCGAGTCGATGGGCGGCTGGGAGAAACTCATGGAGACGCTGAAGAAGCGTCTCGAGGAGCAGCAGAAGCGGCACCAGGGCGGCAGCAAGTGGATCGGTACCGCCGGCACCTCGCCGTTCGGCGCCTACGGCTTCAACCCCGAGGGCGTGCGTATCGGCCAGGACAAGGGCCGCGAGGGCCGCGCCGTCAAGGTGTGGGACAAGCGCGAGTACAAGAACCTCGACGACACGGTCGAGATCGGCACGCGCAATATCAAGATCGCGCTGCGCCGCCTGCGCAAGTTCGCGCGCGAGGGGGCCGAGGTCGAGCTCGACATGCCCGACACGATCCGCTCGACGGCGCGCAATGCCGGCTATCTCGACATCAAGATGGTGCCGGAGCGTCGCAACAAGGTGAAGCTGCTGATCCTGTTCGACATCGGCGGCTCGATGGACGCACATATCCGGGTCTGCGAGGAGCTGTTCTCGGCGGCCCGTTCGGAGTTCAAGCACCTCGAATTCTTCTACTTCCACAACTGCCTCTACGAGAAGCTGTGGAAGGACAATCGCCGCCGTCACGTCGACACCTTCTCGACGGCGCAGATGCTCCATACCTATCCGCCCGACTACAAGGTGCTGTTCGTCGGCGACGCCTCGATGAGCCCCTACGAGATCGCCTATCCCGGCGGCTCGGTGGAGCACTGGAACGAGGAAGCGGGCCAGGTCTGGATCCAGCGCGTGGCCGACACCTACCGCAGCATGGCATGGCTGAATCCGGTGCCGGAACGGCACTGGAGCTACACGCCGTCGATCCAGCTGCTGCAGCAGCTGACGAGCAACCGCATGTTCCCGCTCACCCTGGGCGGCCTCGACAGCGCGATGAAGGAACTCAACAAGTAAGAAGCGCTGGGGCGCACCACTGAAGTGGCGCGCCCCCGGCCAAAGGGAGAAACCAAGATGAAGACCGGCCCGGCAGTCGCGGAAATCCTGAAGCGCGAGGGGGTCGAGTATCTCTTCGCCTATCCCGTCAACCATCTGATCGAGCACTGCGCCGCGATCGACATCCGTCCGATCATCGTGCGCCAGGAGCGTATCGGCCTGCACATGGCCGACGCCATGTCGCGTATGACCAAGGGCCGCAAGATGGGCGTGTTCTGCATGCAGAGCGGTCCGGGCTCGGAGAACGCCTATGGCGGCGTGGCCCAGGCCTACGGCGAATCGGTTCCGCTGCTGGTCATCCCGGCCGGCTATCCGCGCCGCATCGCGCATGTGCCGCCGAACTTCAATTCGACCATCACCATGGCGCATGTCGCCAAGCACGCCGAGCCGATCACCTCGGGCGCCGACATCGAGAACGTCATGCGCCGGGCCTTCAGCCTGCTGCGCAACGGCCGCGGCTCGCCGGTCATCATCGAGTTCCCGGCCGAGGCCAATGGCGAGGACGCGCCCGATCCGCTGACCTACGAACCGATCAAGCCGACGCGATACGGTCCCGATCCGGCCGCCGTGAAGGAAGCCGCCAAGGTGCTGGTCGCGGCCAAGCGCCCCGTCATCTATGCCGGCCATGGCATCCACTGGGCGGAGGCCTATGACGAGCTGAAGGAACTGGCCGAGCTGCTGGCGATTCCCGTCTGTACCTCGCTCCAGGGCAAGAGCAGCTTCGACGAGACCCATCCGCTGTCGCTGGGCTCGGGCGGCCGCGCCTATCCGAGGCAGGTCCGCCACTTCCTCGACACGTGCGACGTGCTGTTCGGAATCGGATGTTCCTTCACCGAGACCAACTTCGGCATCTCGATGCCGAAGGGCAAGACGGTGATCCACACCACGCTCGATCCCAACCATCTCAACAAGGACGTGCGCTGCCAGTACGGCCTGATCGGCGACGCCAAGCTCGCGCTTCGCGCCATGATCGACGAGTGCAGCAAGCTTGTCGGGGGCAAGAAGCGCGATGCCGCGCCGGTGGTGGCGGAGATCAAGCCGATCGCCGACGCGTGGCTCAACGAGTGGATGACCAAGCTCACCAACAACGAGGCGCCGCTCAATCCCTATCGCGTGCTCTGGGATCTCCAGCACACGGTCGACAAGGCCAACACCATCATCACCCACGACGCCGGCAGCCCGCGCGACCAGCTGTCGCCGTTCTGGAAGACGACGGCGCCGCACACCTATATCGGCTGGGGCAAGACCACGCAGCTGGGCTACGGGCTCGGCCTCGCCATGGGCGCCAAGCTCGCCTGCCCCGACAAGCTCTGCATCAACGTGTGGGGCGATGCGGCCATCGGCTTCACCGGCATGGACTTCGAGACCGCGGTGCGCGAGCGCATTCCGATCATGTCGATCCTGCTCAACAACTTCTCGATGGCGATCGAGCTGCACATCATGAAGGTCTCGACCGAGAAGTACCGCTCGACCGACATCTCCGGCGACTATGCCGCCATGGCGCGGGCCTTCGGCGGCTATGGCGAGCGCGTGACCCGGCCGGAGGACATCATCCCGGCCATCAAGCGCGGCATCGAGCAGACCCAGAAGGGCGTGCCCGTGCTGCTGGAGTTCATCACCTCGAAGGAAGTGACGATCTCGACACCGAAATGAGTCGGGAAGGGAGGCCGCGATGACGAAGATTCTCACGCCCACGGGCGAGCACGACGTCGCCGCGCATGACGGCCTCTGGATGAGTCCCGCAGATGCCGAGCGTGTCACCGGCTGGACGCTGAAGCCGGAAGGCATGTGCCGCGCCGATCTGTGCGTGCCGCTGCCCGCTTCCGCGCTCGCGCCCAACGAGGTCGACCTCGAGGCTTTCTGGAAGAAGCTGGGCGGTCCCGTGGTCGCGAGCGAAGCGCGCGACGTGTGGGCGTTGGGGGCGCCGGCCGAGGCGCGCAATGCCGCGCTCGAAGGGCTGGAAGCGCCCGACTTCACCTTGCCGGATCTCGATGGCGTGCCGCGCTCGCTGTCGCA
>JBILYJ010000534.1:0-3847 GCA_044377795.1 Reyranella sp.
GATCAGACCGCCCTTGGTGCGGGTCTCGGCGGCCACCGGCTTCAGCAGAATTCGATCGTGCAAGGGCTTGAAAGCCATGGTGTTTCCTTCGTCCTGAGGTTTCGGCGCTTATAGGAAGGGCGCCCGCTAAGTGTCAACGCAGAGCTATCAGCGCGCCTGCTGACGGCGTTCGAATTGGGCGGCCGCGGCGGCGTCCAGCGCCACCGTGAGCCAGGCGGTATCGCCCTCGTCGCGGCGGCTCCGCACCTCGCCGTGCCGGTAGAGCCAGGCGATCGTGGCGCCGTCGGACAGCGGCACGGAGACCTCGCGCGCCTCGCCGGCCGCACCAAGCAGGTCGGCGATCGCGTTGAGGAGCCGTTCGACACCCTCGCCGGTCAGCGCCGACACCGGGTATTGCCGCGTGCGCTCGGCGCCAGTGGCAGTGCGGGTCTCCAAGGTCGAGCGCAGCTCTTCCGGCAGCGCGTCCACCTTGTTCAGCGCCTCGATGAACGGGCGGCCCCCCGCCTCGTCCAGCGCCCCGAGCTCGTGCAGTACCTCTTCCACGTCGGCACGTTGCTGCTCGCTGTCGGGATGGGAAATGTCGCGCACGTGCACGATCAGGTCGGCCTCGATCACTTCCTCCAGCGTCGCGCGGAAGGCTGCGACCAGGTGCGTCGGAAGATCGGAGACGAAGCCCACCGTATCGGAGAGGACGCAGGACTTGCCGTTCGGCAGCTTGATCGACCGCATCGTCGGATCGAGCGTGGCGAAGAGCAGGTCCTTGGCCATCACCTCGGCGCCCGACATGCGGTTGAACAGCGTCGACTTGCCGGCATTGGTGTAGCCGACCAGCGCCACGGTCGGCAGGCGCGCCTTCTTGCGGCCAGCGCGGTTGACGGCGCGCGTCTTGCGCACGCTTTCGAGGTCACGCTTGATGCGTACGATGCGCTCGCCGATCAGGCGGCGATCGATCTCGATCTGCGATTCGCCGGGGCCGCCGAGGAAGCCAAAGCCGCCGCGCTGCCGCTCGAGATGGGTCCACGACCGCACGAGTCGGCCACGCTGGTAGTCGAGCGCAGCCAGTTCGACTTGCAGGCGTCCTTCATGCGTGCGCGCGCGCGCGCCGAAAATCTCGAGGATCAGGCCGGTGCGGTCGATGACCTTGGCCTGCCATGCCTTCTCGAGGTTGCGCTGCTGGACGGGCGTGAGCTTGTCGTCGACGACGACCAGACCGATGCCCAGCTCCTCGACGGCGGCGGCGATCCGGGCGACGACGCCCTTGCCGAGCAGGGTCGCCGGGGTGACCTGTCGCAGCGGTGCGACCTGCTGCAGCCGAACGTCGAGATCGATCGCGCGGGCAAGGCCTACCGCCTCTTCGAGCTTGGCATCGCTGTCGCGTTCACGGCCACGACCCCGCTGGCCCGCCATGTAGGGGCACACGACCGCGGCGACCGTCGCAGGACGCACGGTCTCCAACGGCTGTCGTGCACGCTTTTCCTGTTGGTCCTGCTCGAATTCGTCGATCAAATCAGCCCGCGTCGGCCTTGTCCCCGTCGAACAGCTGCACCGGCGTGACCGGCATGATGGTCGAAATCGCATGCTTGTAGACAAGCTGCGAATGCCCATCGCGGCGCAGCAGCACCGAGAAGTTGTCGAACCACGTGACGATGCCCTGCAGCTTCACGCCGTTAACGAGGAAGATCGTGACCGGGGTCTTGTTCTTCCGAAGGTGGTTCAGGAAGACGTCCTGAACGTTTTGTGCCTTTTCGCTCATGTTCTTGGCCTCTTGGTGGGCGGCCGGCTGCCCGAAAGCGGCCGGTTGGGGGGTGCGGGGTCTCTCCCCGCTACCGAGCCGCCTCGTATATAGGGGAGGTTGGTCTCAAAGCAATGCCACCAACTGATGACAATTACGCGCTCGCAGTCTCGGCGGATGTTCAAGCAGGGAGCCGGACAACTCGTCCGCGCCTCCCACGAGAACGGGCAGACACCCCGCCGCGTGTGCACTCTTGAGGTCGGCGAGTGTGTCACCGACCATCCACACGCTATCGTCCGGGGCAATTCCCGTGCCGTCGAGCGCCAGGTAGATGGGATCCGGTGCTGGTTTGTCGCGGGCGGCGTCGCGCGCACCGACGGAACGGGCGATCCACTTGTCCCAGCCGAGATGGGCGACCTCGGCCCGCAGATTGTCGCCGACCTTGTTGCTCACGATCGCCACGTAGAGGCCCTTGGCGTGGCAGTGCGCCAGCAGCGTGTCGGCGCCCGCCAACGGCTCGAGCCGTTCGAGGTGGATGCGAAAGAAGGTCTCGTAAAACACCCTCTCCGCCTCGGCCGCACGTTCGCCGAACAGGGTCGGGAAGACTTCGCGCAGGGAGCCGTGGGCGCGGTTTTGGACCTCCTCAGCCGTCCACGGCATCAGTCCGAGTGCCGTGAAGGTGTCGCGGTAGCATTCGACGATGGTCGGCCAGGTGTTGACCAGGGTGTTGTCCCAGTCGAACAGGACGGCGCGCGGCAGCTTCAGGCCCTCCGGCAGGCTCACGTCACGGCCTCGCCCGCCTCCGAGAAGCGGACATATTCTTCGCGCAGCCGCCTCGCCGTGGCGCCGACCTTGCCGTCGCCCACCTTGTCGCCGTCGATCCTGACCACCGGCGTGACGAAGGAAGTGGCGCTGGTGATGAAGGCTTCCTTGGCCTTCTTGGCCTCGTCCACGGTGAAGGGCCGCTCGACGAACTTGAGCTGCAGCGAATTGCAGATCGACTTCAGCGTCTGGCGCGTGATGCCGGAGAGGATGCCGTTGTCGGTCTGGCGAGTGACCAACTCGCCCTCCTGGGTGACGATCCAGGCATTGGTCGAAGCGCCTTCAGTGACGCAACCCTTGTCGTCGACCAGCCAGGCCTCGTAGGCGCCGGCTTCGCGAGCGGCCTGCTTGGCCAGCACGTTCGCAAGCAGCGCGACCGTCTTGATGTCGCAACGCTCCCAGCGGATGTCGGGCATGCTCTTGACGGCAACGCCGGGACCGGCATCTGCCTCGATATGCTTGGTGGCCTTGGTCGTCATCACCAGGGCGGGCTTCACCGGCGTGGTCGGAAAGCCATGGTCGCGACGGGCGACCCCGCGCGTCACCTGCATGTAGACCAGGCCGTCGCGCAGCCGGTTCTTGCGCATCAGCTCGCGCAGGATGAAGCCCATCGTGTTGCGCGATACCGGCCAGTCGATCCTGAGTTCCTTCAGCGAGCGGTCGAGCCGGTCGATATGCGGGTTCTCGTCGATCAACTTGCCGTCGCGCACGCCCACGACCTCGTAGACGCCGTCGGCCAGCTGGTAGCCGCGGTCCTCGATATGGACGCTCGCTTCCCGATGGTCGACGTACCGACCGTTGACATAGGCATAACGCGCCATGACGCCCTCTCCTCCTCAGACCGACGGCTCGCCGCCGCTGCCCTCCAGCGAACCGCCGTGCAGGCCGAGCGACTTCAGCTTGCGGTGCAAGGCCGAGCGCTCCATGCCGACGAAGGTCGCCGTCCGTGAAATGTTACCGCCGAAACGCGTCACCTGGGCGAGCAGGTATTCGCGCTCGAAGACTTCGCGCGCGTCGCGCAGCGGCAGTTGCATGATCTCTCCACCCTTTTCCCAGCGCAGCACAGACGGCGCGTCCTCGCTGACGTCGTTCGGCAGGACGTCGGCGCGGATCGGCGCGCCGCCCGGCGGCGCCAGGATCAGCAGCCGCTCGATAACGTTGCGCAGTTGGCGCACATTGCCCGGCCAGTCGTGGCCCTGGAGCGCCGCCTGCGTGTCCTCGCCGATCGAGCGCGCCGGCAGGCCGGTGGCGTCGGCGACCCGCTTCAGCAGGTCGAGCGCAAGTTCGGGAATG
>JBILYJ010000084.1:0-14696 GCA_044377795.1 Reyranella sp.
CAGGATCGCATCGATGCCCGCCATCAGCGCGTCGAAGCCGAAGTCCTGCGGCGGGTAACCCTCCAGCCAGTCGAACGAGCCATCGGCGCGTGCGATTTTGCCGTCGAGCGACATCGCGATGTGGCAGTGCCAGATCGTCTTTTCCATCTGTCTCTCGCCAAAGCTAGAACAGCACCGTCACGCGCAGAGAAAAGACCGCCGCCATCTGCTGCGTCGGCGCCAGGGCCGGCTGGAAACAGAGCTGAACGTCGGGGGTGATCAAGAGGTGCCTCACCGACCAGGACCAGTAGAGTTCGACCATGGTCTCGCTGGGCCGCACGAACGTGCCGGCATAGAGCGCCTGGTTGACCCTGTTCCAGGCAACCCCGAGGCCGATCTGGTCCAGCGGCGCGCGACCCAGCGGGTTGCTGTAGACCGCGCCGCCGGCGATCGACGACTGGACGTACTGGCTGGAATTCCCCACGGTGTTGGCGCGCAGGAACAGGCCCCACTGCTCGCCGAGCGGCTGGGAAGCGCTGAACGAGAGGCCCGAGCTGGCCTTCGGCTGCATCTCGACACTGGGCAGGTTGTAGTAGAACAGCGAGTAGCTGCCCTTGCCGAGCTTGCCGAAAGTTGGTGACCAGGCGCCGTAGAGAAGCCAGGAATACTGGCCCTGCCCCACCGTGTTGAACTGGATGTAGTTGGAGGCCAGGACGTTGTTGGCGTCCTGGAAGCCCACGGCAAAGGTCAGCTCCGCTGCCGGGTTGACCTGGAGATAGGCGCCGAGACTGCCCTGCGAGTAGTTCTGGCTGCCGTTCTGGGCGAGCGAATAGCCGATGAAGTTGACCTGCTCGTTGTTGGAATAGGCATTGCTGTCGAAATTCGAGAAGGGAAACTGACCCACCGTCAGCGACACGAAGTGGCCGGGAAAGTCGTGCGTGTAGCTCACCTGCGCGAAGGTGAGCTGGTTGTCCGGATAGTCGTTGACCTGGCTGTTGAGCCTCAGCCGGTTCTGCAGGGTGGTGCCCGTCTGACCCGACCAGTATTGCGTCGCGAGGTAGGCGAACTGGAAGGAACCGGCGCCGATCCTGGGATCGTCGAACATGTTCCAGTTCACCGCCGGCGAGAACTGGGCCTGCACCGCGCCGTAGTTGCTGCCCGGCGCACCCCACTGGTTCAGCACCGACGAGGTCATCGAATAGAAGATGCCCGTCGTGTCCTGGATCTGCTGCTTGGCCTGGGCATAACGCTTGGAGGCATCGTCGAAGGGCTGTTCCAGAAAATACTGCTCGCGCGCCTCGGCGGCCCGCAGCCTGCTGTGGACCTTGCCGACATGGCGCACGCCGTCGTCCGAGACCTCCTGGGCGTCGGCCGCCGCAAACGGCAGGACCAGGGCGACCAGACCACCAATCCAAAAGGTCGAACGCATGCCCCTCCCGCCGGCCCGCTCCTACGGCTTCAGCGCCTTCTCCAGGAACGCCTTCACATCGACCACGAACTGCTTCCAGGCGGGTTCGTGGGCGCCGTAATGCGCGCCACAGCAACCGCCGGGCTTGCTACGGTTGCCTACCCCGTCGAGATAGCGCACCGGCAGGCCCAGCGCATCGAAGCTGTGATGAGCGTTTTCGTAAACTTTCGTTTCAACCAGATCCCGGCCGCGCACGACACGTTCCAGCACCGCCCGGCACTGCGAGACCGGCGTCCAGTCGTCGAGCGCGCCCATCGCGAAGAACATGGGCTGCCGCACGGCGAGGCGCGGTCCCAGCGCATCGGCCAGCGCGCAATCGGGATAGACCAGCACGACGGCACGGGCAGCAGACGGCGTCCGGTCTTCCGGTCTGCCCGACAGCGCGCGCAGCATCGCCACGCCGCCGCCGTAGGAATAGCCCATGTAGGCCAGCCGCTGCGGATCGATGCCGGGCTGCGTCGAAAGCCAGGCAAGCGTCGCATCGATGTCGCCGGCCCGCGCCTCGGCGGCGGCCTGTGTCGGCCAGTTGCGCCCGCAGACGTCCTTGAGGCCGCGCGCCGAGAAACTGTCGACGACGAGCGCGACATAGCCCCACGAGGCGAGCAGCCCCGCCATGCGCGCCGTGTTCTGCCCTGGCCCGCCGCAGCCATGGAACAGCGCGACCGCGGGAACCGCCGCCGTCGCCTTGGCTGGCCTGAAGAGCTGCGCCGACAGCTGGACCGTGCGCCCCCCTTGCTCTACGGGAACGCGGACGTTCTGCTGGGCCAACGCGGGCGTTGCGGCCAGTAACGCCAGCAGGATCATCAGCCTTGCGATCATCGACCGGACCGTAACCCAAGCAAACGCAGAGACAACAGGTGGATTGCCCGTGAGCGACACGATCTACACCATCTCCACCTGGGTGATCCCCGCCGTCCTCGCGATCACGCTGCACGAGGCCGCGCACGGGTTCGTCGCCCTACGCTTCGGCGACAAGACCGCGTGGCAGCTCGGCCGCGTGACCCTCAACCCCTTCAAGCACATCGACCCGGTCGGTACGATCCTGCTGCCGGGCCTGCTGATCTTCCTCCGCGCGCCCTTCCTGTTCGGCTACGCCAAGCCGGTACCGGTGAACTTCCGGGCGCTGAACAATCCCAAGCGCGACATGGTGTGGGTCGCCGCCGCGGGCCCCGCCACGAACGTCATGATGGCCCTGGCGGCGGGCCTGCTGGCGCATCTCGCCATCCTGCTGCCGCCGGACGCCGCGCGCTGGTCGATCCAGAACATCGAGAATGCGATCCTGATCAACGTCCTGCTCGCGGTGTTCAACATGATCCCGCTGCCGCCGCTGGACGGCGGGCGTGTCGCGGTCGGCCTGCTGCCCGACAGCCTGGCGCTGCCGCTCGCGCGGCTCGAGCCCTTCGGCATGCCGATCCTGCTCGGGCTGATCTTCATCCTGCCGCTGATCGGCAACCAGCTCGGTATCGACCTCAACGTCATCGGCTGGGTCCTCAGCGAGCCCGTCGGCTGGCTGGTCAACCTCGTGATCCGCGTCACCGGCAACGGCTGAGCGCGACGCGTCAGGTCCAGACCTCTTTCCCTGCACGGTCGCGCCCGGCGCGGGCCAGCATCCACGGCACGATGTTCGGGCCGATCAGGATGGCGATGACGGCGAAGGCCGGCAGCAGCACCACCGTGCTGGCGATACCGAGCGCCGACAAAATCCGTCGTCCTGAGCCCTAAGGGCGGCTCCGCCGGAGACGACGGGATTTTTGTCCAGTGGCGCTGCTGATCACTTCGTCGGGTCGGTGTGGTCTTCGAATTTCTTGAGATGGCGCGGCGCCCACTTGTGGTCCCGCGCCTTCACGATCCATTCGTCGAGCTTGGGCCAGCGCCGGCGAGCCGACGTCACCCATTTGCGGCCGGTCTCGAATTCGGTCGCCAGCAGGTAAAGCGCCAGCACGAAGAAGATCCAGCCCTGCAGGATCGGAATGAACCCGCCCACCACCGACATCACGAGGCAGCCGGCAATCGCAAGCGCCATCAGGGTCTGGCGCATGGCGGGCCTAGAGATGGATCGGCTTGTCCCAGGCAGCGAGCGCGGCTTCCTTGAGCGCCTCGTTGACCGTGGGGTGGGCATGACAGACGCGGCCGATATCCTCGGCCGAGGCGGAGAACTCCATCGCCATCGCGGCCTCCGCGATCATCGTGCCGGCCTCGGCACCGAAGATGTGGACACCCAGCACCTTGTCGCTCGCCTTGTCGGCCAGGACCTTCACGAAGCCCTCCGTGGCGCCGTTTGCGCGGCTGCGCGGGTCGGCGGTGAACGGATACTTGCCGACCTTGTAGGCAACGCCGGCCGACTTCAGTTGTTCCTCGGTCTTGCCGACCCACGCCACCTCGGGCTGGGTGTAGATGATCGAGGGCACGAGATCCCAGTTCACGTGTCCCTTCTGGCCCGCGAGGGTCTCGACGCAGGCGACACCGTCCTCGCTCGCCTTGTGCGCAAGCATCGGCCCGTCGATCACGTCGCCGATCGCGTATATGCCCGGCACAGAGGTCTGGAAGTGGCCGTCGACGGCGATGCGGCCGCGCTCGGTCATCTTCACGCCGGCCTTCTCAAGCCCGAGGCCCGCGACATAGGGCCGGCGGCCGATCGAGACCAGCACGACGTCGGCTTCGAGGGTCTCGGCCGCGCCGCCCTTCGCCGGCTCAACCGTCAGTGTGACGCCGGCATCTGTCGTCTCGGCCTTGGTGACCTTGGCACCCAGCTTGAACTTGAGGCCCTGCTTGGCGAGCGTGCGCTGGAGGAACTTGGTGACCTCGTCGTCGACGCCCGGAGTGATGCGATCGAGGAATTCGACCACCGTCACCTCGGCGCCGAGGCGGCGCCACACCGAGCCCAGTTCGAGCCCGATGATGCCGGCGCCGACCACGACCAGTCGCTTGGGCACCTCCGTGAGTTCCAGCGCGCCGGTCGAGGAGACGATCTTCTTCTCGTCGATCGTGACGCCGGGCAGCGGCGTCACTTCCGAGCCGGTGGCGATCAGGATGTTCTTGGCCGCGAGCGTTTCCTTGACCGCACCATCGTCGCCGAGCACCGCGACGGAGCCGGGGGCCTCGATGCGGCCCGCGCCGGTGTACGAGGCGATCTTGTTCTTCTTGAACAGGAAGGCGACGCCCTTGGTCGTGGCTTCGACGACCTCGTTCTTGCGCTTCATGAGCTGGGCGAAATCGAGCTTCGGGGCCGCCACGACGACGCCATGCACGCCGAGATCGTGGCCCGCTTCCTCGAACAGGTGCGAGGACTGCAGCAGCGCCTTGGAGGGAATGCAGCCGACGTTGAGGCAGGTGCCGCCCAGCGTCGCTCGCTTCTCGACCACGGCGACCTTCAGGCCGAGCTGTGACGCGCGGATCGCCGCGACGTACCCGCCGGGGCCGGCGCCGATCACGACCAGATCGAAGGATTCGTTTGCCATGTCATCAACCCTCATGGCCGGGGGCGCGCCACTCCAGTGGCGCGATCATGACGCGCGACTGGAGTCACGCGCCCCCAGCAATACTTTTCCAATCAAACGCCGAGCAGCAGGCGCTCGGGATCCTCGATGCATTCCTTGACCTTGACCAGGAACAGCACGGCCTCGCGGCCGTCGATGATGCGATGGTCGTAGGACAAGGCGAGATACATCATCGGCCGCGCCTTGATCTCGCCGCCGACCACCATCGGCCGCTGCTGGATCTTGTGCATGCCGAGGATGGCGGACTGCGGCGGATTGAGGATCGGCGTCGACATCAGCGAGCCGTAGACGCCGCCGTTGGAGATGGTGAAGGTGCCCCCCGTCAGGTCGGCGATCGACAGCTTGCCGTCACGCGCCTTGCGGCCGAGATCGCCAATGCCCTTCTCGATGCCCGCGAAGTCCAGCGCGTCGGCGTCGCGCAACACCGGCACGACCAGCCCCTGCGGCGAGCCGACGGCGACACCGATGTCGTAGTAGTTCTTGTAGACGATCTCCTCGCCCTCGATCTCGGCATTGACCGCCGGCAGCTCCTTGAGCCCCGCGATGCAGGCCTTCACGAAGAAGGACATGAAGCCCAGCCGCGCGCCGTGCTTCTTCTCGAAATCGTCCTTCAGCCGCTCGCGCAGGGCCATGACCGCGGTCATGTCCACCTCGTTGAAGGTGGTGAGCATGGCGGCGGTATTCTGCGCCTCCTTGAGGCGGTTGGCGATGGTGCGCCGCAGGCGCGTCATCTTCACCCGCTCCTCGCGGTCGGCCTTCGAGCGCGGGCCTGCCGGCACGGCGGGCTTCGCGGCAGGCGCCGGGGCAGAGGAGATCGACGAGATCGCCGCCAGCACGTCTTCCTTGGTGGCACGGCCGTCCTTGCCGGTCGGCTGTATGGCGGCAGCAGGCACGCCCTTCTCCTCGGCGAGCTTGCGCGCGGCAGGACCGGAGGCAGCGAGATTCGCGCCCGACGGCGCAGCGGCCACCGGGGCAGCGACAGGGGCCGGAGCCGGCTTGGGCGCGGCCGGGGCAGCAGCCTTCGGCGCAGCCGCACCGGCAGCTCCCGCTTCGATGTGACAGAGCACGCCGCCCACCTGGACGGACGCACCTTCCTCCACCGCGAGGCCGGCAATCGTGCCGGCGACGCTGGCGTTCACCTCGACGGTGACCTTGTCGGTTTCGAGCTCGCACAGGGGTTGGTCGACGGCGACCGTGTCGCCGGCCTTCACCAGCCACTTGGCGACGGTTGCCTCGGTGACCGATTCACCCAGAGCCGGAACCTTGATCTCGACGGCCATGACTACAATTCCTCTTCTCTACCCGCGCTCAACCGACGGTGAGAGCGCGGTCGACCAGATCGGCCTGTTCCTTGAGATGCGTCCGCGCCGACCCGGTGGCGGGCGACGCGGCTTCGGCGCGGCCGACATAGAGCGGCCGCTTGGCCTTGGCATCGATGTTCGCGAGCGCGCGCTCGATGCGACGGTCGACGAAGTGCCAGGCGCCCATATTCTCGGGCTCCTCCTGGCACCAGACGACCTCGGCGTTCGGATACTGCGCGAGCCGCACGCCCAACCGAGTGAACGGGAACGGGTAGAGCTGCTCGATGCGCAGGATGGCGATGTCATCGATCTTGCGCTTGCGGCGCTCGGCGACGAGATCGAAATAGACCTTGCCCGAGCACAGGATGACGCGGCGTACCCTGGCATCGTCGACCAGCTGGTCGGTCTCGACGAGGATGCGGCGGAACGAGCTGCCCGGCCCGAAATCGGCCAAGGTCGACACGCAATCCTTGTGACGCAGCAGCGACTTCGGCGTCATCACCACCAGGGGCTTGCGGAAGGTGCGGCGCATCTGACGGCGCAGAGCGTGGAAGTAGTTGGCGGGCGTGGTCGGATTGACGACCTGCCAGTTGTCCTCGGCGGAGAGCTGCAGGTAGCGCTCGAGGCGCGCGGAGCTGTGCTCCGGGCCCTGGCCCTCGTAGCCGTGCGGCAGCAGCATGACGAGGCCCGACATGCGCAGCCACTTGCTCTCGCCCGAGCAGATGAACTGGTCGATGATGACCTGCGCGCCGTTGGCGAAGTCGCCGAACTGCGCCTCCCACAGGACCAGCGCATTGGGCTCGGCCAGAGAGTAGCCATACTCGAAGCCCAGCACGCCCGCCTCGTTCAGCGGGCTGTCGATCACCTCGTAGCGGGCCTGGCCGTCCGCCACATGGTTGAGCGGGATGTATTTGGCCTCGGTCGCCTGGTCGACCAGCACCGAATGGCGCTGCGAGAAGGTGCCGCGGCCGGAATCCTGGCCGCTGAGACGGACCGGCGTGCCTTCAGCCAGGAGCGTGCCGAAGGCCAGCGCCTCGCCGGTCGCCCAGTCGATATTCTCGCCGGTATCGATGGTCTTGCGCTTCTCCTGGAGCTGGCGCGTGATCTTGCGATTGAGTTCGAAGTTCTTCGGCGGCTCCGAGAGCGCCCGGCCGACGACCTTCAGCCTGTCGAGATCGACGGCGGTGACGCCCTTGCGGTCCTCCTCGCCCGGCGCGACCGTGAAGCCCGCCCATTTGCCCTCGAGCCAGTCGGCCTTGTTGGGCTTGTAGTTGGTGGCGGCCTCGAGCGCCTTGTCGAGCTTCTCGCGCAGCGCGTTGTCCATGGCGGCGACTTCCTCCGCCGTCACCACGCCCTCGGCCTCGAGGGCGGCCGCGTAGACCTCCTTAACCGAACGATGCGCGCCGATCTCCTTGTACATCAGCGGCTGGGTGAACATCGGCTCGTCACCTTCGTTGTGACCGTGCCGGCGGTAGCAGAACATGTCGATGACGATGTCGCGCTTGAAGTGCTGGCGGAACTCGGTCGCGATGCGCGCGACGTGGACCACCGCCTCCGGATCGTCGCCGTTCACGTGCAGGATCGGCGCCTGCACGATCTTCGCAACTTCCGTGCAATAGGGGCCGGAACGCGATTCCGTCGGCAGGGTCGTGAAGCCGATCTGGTTGTTCACGATGAAATGGATGGTGCCGCCGATGCGGTAGCCCGCAAGGTCGGACAGGTCGAGGCTCTCGGCCACCAGCCCCTGGCCCGCGAAGGCCGCGTCGCCGTGCATCAGGATGCACATGACCTGGCTGCGGTCGGTGTCGCCGCGCTGGTCTTCCTTGGCGCGCGCCTTGCCGAGGATGACCGGGTTCACCGCCTCGAGATGCGAGGGGTTGGGCGACAGCGAGAGATGGATCACGTTGCCGTCGAACTCGCGATCGGCCGAGGCGCCCAGATGGTACTTCACGTCGCCCGAGCCGCGCATCTCCTCGGGCTGCGAGGAGCGGCCCTGGAACTCGGAGAACAGCGCGGTGTAGCTCTTGTGCATCACGTGTACGAGCGTGTTGAGGCGGCCGCGATGCGGCATGCCGAGCATCACTTCCTTCACGCCGAGCTGGCCGCCGCGCTTCAGGATCTGCTCGATGCCGGGGATCAGCGATTCGCCGCCGTCGAGGCCGAAGCGCTTGGTGCCGACGAACTTCACATGCAGGTAGCGCTCGAGCCCCTCGGCCTCACCGACCCGCTCGAGGATCATCTTGCGGCCGGTGACCGTGAACTCGGTGTGGTTCTCGATGTGCTCGATGCGTTCCTGGATCCACGCCTTCTGGTCGGGATCCGAGATGTGCATGAACTCGACGCCGATCTTTCCGCAATAGGTCTTGCGCAGTCGCTCCATGATCTGGCGCAGCGTGGCGGACTCGCCCAGCGCCAGCGACCCGAAGATCAGGATGGGACGGTCCCAGTCGGCGTCGGTGAAGCCGTAGGTCGCGGGATCGAGTTCGCGATGCGGCGCCTGGCGCACGAGGCCGAGCGGATCGAGGTCGGCCTCGAGATGGCCGCGGATGCGATAGGCGCGGATCAGCATCAGCGCCCGCGCCGTGTCCTGGGCGGCGGCGCGGATCTCTTCCTGGGTCTTGCCGGCGATTGCCGGCGCAGCCGGCGCCGGCCCGGCGGCCGCCTTGCCGCCCTTGACGTTGCGGTTGGCCGCGGCCGGGACGGCATCGGGATCGACGGCGCCGATCACCCGGGCGCCGTTGGGCGCCCAGGAGGCGCCGCGCACCTCGGCCAGCACGTCGCCCTTCTGCTCGGCGAGGGCGCCGAAGAAGGTCTGCCATTCCGCGTCGACCGAATTGGGGTCGGCGAGGAAACGTGCGTAGAGTTCCTCGATGAAGGGCGCGTTTGCGCCGAACAGGAACGACGTCTGTTCTGCTCTCATGGCCCGATACTCCCTGGCCTGTCTTTGCTGGCCGCCCGGCAGAGGCCGGGCGGCAAATCCACTCGTCAGCCCTGCATGGCCTTAAGCATTTCCTCGCCCAAAGCGGCAGGCGACTCCGCAACCCTGATGCCGGCCGCCCGCATGGCGTCGACCTTGAATGCCGCAGTATCGTTGCCGCCCGAGATCACCGCGCCGGCATGGCCCATGCGACGGCCCGGAGGAGCGGTGCGACCGGCGATGAAACCGACCACCGGCTTCTTCGTTCCCGAGGCCTTGAGGAACTCGGCGCCCTTGACCTCGGCGTCGCCGCCGATTTCGCCGATCATCACGATGCCCTCGGTCTCGGGATCGCGGATGAACATGTCGAGGCACTCGATGAAGTTCGTGCCGTTCACCGGATCCCCGCCGATGCCGATGCAGGTGGTCTGGCCGAGGCCGGCCGCCGTGGTCTGCGCCACCGCCTCGTAGGTCAGGGTGCCCGAGCGGGAGACGATGCCGATCTTGCCGCGCTTGTGGATGTGACCGGGCATGATGCCGATCTTGCACTCGCCCGGCGTGATCACGCCCGGGCAGTTCGGGCCGATCAGCCGCGACTTGGAGGCGGTGAGCGCACGCTTCACCTTGACCATGTCGACCACCGGGATGCCCTCGGTGATGCAGACGATCAGCGGAATCTCGGAGTCGATCGCCTCGAGGATCGAGTCCGCCGCGAAGGGCGGCGGCACGTAGATCACCGAGGCGTTGCAGCCGGTCTTGGCGACCGCCTCGGCGACGGTGTCGAACACCGGCAGGTCGAGATGCTTGGTGCCGCCTTTGCCCGGCGTCACGCCGCCCACCATCTTGGTGCCGTAGGCGATCGCCTGCTCGGAGTGGAAGGTGCCCTGCGAGCCGGTGATGCCCTGGCAGATGACCTTGGTGTTCTTGTCGACCAGGACGGCCATCAGTTGTTCTCCTTGACGGCCTTGACGATCTTCTCGGCGGCGTCCGCGAGGTTCTCCGCCGAGGTGATCTTGAGGCCCGATTCCTTGAGGATCTTCTTGCCGAGGTCTACGTTCGTGCCTTCCAGCCGGACGACCAGCGGGACGTGCAGGTTGACCTCGCGTGCAGCCGCCACCACGCCTTCCGCGATCACGTCGCAGCGCATGATGCCGCCGAAGATGTTGACCAGGATGCCCTCGACGTTCGGATCCTTGAGGATGATCTTGAACGCCGCCGTCACCCGCTCCTTGGTCGCGCCGCCGCCGACATCGAGGAAGTTGGCGGGCTCCGATCCGTAGAGCTTGATGATGTCCATGGTGGCCATCGCGAGGCCCGCGCCGTTCACCATGCAGCCGATCTGGCCGTCGAGCTTCACGTAGTTCAGCGCGTACTTGGCGGCCTCGGTCTCGGCCGGGTCCTCCTCGTCGATGTCGCGCAGTTCCTCGATATCCTTGTGCCGGTAGAGCGCGTTGTCGTCGAAGTTCATCTTGGCATCGAGGGCCACGATGTCGCCGGCACCGGTCACGACCAGCGGGTTGATTTCGACCAGCGTGGCGTCGAGATCGACATAGGCACGGTAGAGGTTGCCGAGCAGCGCCGTGAAGGCGCCGACCTGCTTGCCGGTGAGGCCGAGCGCAAACGCGATCTTGCGGCCCTGGTAGGGCTGGTAACCGGCGGCGGGATCGATCGCCTGCGTCACGATCTTCTCCGGCGTCTCGTGCGCCACGGTCTCGATGTCCATGCCGCCCTCGGTCGAGGCAACGACGGCGATGCGGCCGACCGCGCGGTCCACCAGCATCGAGAGATACAGCTCGCGTTTGATGTCGCAGCCGTCCTCGATGTAGAGCCGTTTCACGGTGCGGCCCGTGTCGCCCGTCTGCTTGGTCACGAGATCCTGGCCCAGCATCGCCGCAGCGTGCGCGCCGACATCGTCGGCGGACTTGGCGATGCGGACACCGCCCTTGCCGCCCGGATCGTTCTTGAAGTGACCCTTGCCGCGTCCACCGGCATGGATCTGCGCCTTCACCACGGTGACGGGGCCACCCAGCTTGCGGGCTACATCCATCGCCTCGTCTTTGGTGTAAGCGACGCCGCCCTTCAAAATCGGGATGGCGAATTTGGCCAGGAGGGCCTTGGCCTGATACTCGTGGATATTCATGGGGTCCTATCGTTCGGGACGGCGTGCGAGAAACGCGGCCCCTCAGTTTTTAAACGCAACTGACCAAGGGATTCGGCACTTTATGAGCGCCGCAGGCCCTTGGCAACGATGGATCGATGAACGTTTGCGGTCGCTCGACTAAAGTCGAAAGACCCTACTATTTCAACGGCCAACGATCTTGTTGGTGGCGTCGATCAGGGACTGCACGGCGGCGACCGACTTGTCGAACATCGCCTTTTCCTCGGCGTTGAACTCGACCTCGACGATGCGCTCGACACCCTTGGAGCCGATCACGACGGGCACGCCGATGTAGAGGCCCTTCACGCCGTACTCTCCATTCAGCCTGGCGGCGCACGGAATGACGCGCTTCTTGTCCCGCAGGTAGGACTCGGCCATGGCGATGGCCGACGCGGCCGGGGCGTAGAAGGCCGAGCCGGTCTTGAGGTGGGCCACGATCTCGGCGCCGCCGTCACGGGTGCGCTGGACGATCTGCTCGAGGCGCTCCTTGGTGGTCCAGCCCATGTCGACCAGATCGTGCAGCGAAATGCCGCCGACCGTCGAGTAGCGCAGCAGCGGCACCATCGTGTCGCCATGGCCGCCCAGCACGAAGGCCGTGACGTCCTCGACCGAGACGTTGAATTCCTCGGCGAGGAACAGGCGGAAGCGGGCGCTGTCGAGCACGCCGGCCATGCCGACGACCTTCTCCGGCGCGAAACCGGTGACTTCCTGCATCAGGCCGACCATCGCGTCGAGCGGGTTGGTGATGACGATGACGAAGGCGTTCGGCGCGTGCTGCTTGATGCCCTTGCCGACCGAATCGATGACCTTGGCGTTGATGCCGACCAGGTCGTCGCGGGTCATGCCGGGCTTGCGCGGCACGCCGGCGGTGACGATCACGACGTCCGCGCCCTCGATGTCCTTGTAGTCGGAGGAGCCGCTGTACCTGGCGTCGAAGCCCTCGACCGGGCTGAGCTGGGCGATGTCGAGCGCCTTGCCCTTGGCAGTGCCCTCGGCGGCGGGAATGTCGAACAGGACGATGTCGCCCAGTTCCTTCTGGCCGGCGAGCAGCGCGAGCGTGCCGCCAATCTGTCCGGCGCCGATCAGCGCGATCTTCTTGCGAGCCATGCGAAAACCTCCCGTTCTTAAAGGCGCCGCGTGGTAGCGCGATTCGCCCGGGGCAGCAAGACAGACGGGTTCAGACCGGGTGTTTCGCCAGGTGCGCCAGCAGCAGATCGGTCGCCTTCGCCGGCGCCTGGTCCATCACGAAATGGCCGACATCGGGCAGCACTTCCATCGCGAAGGAGGGCTTCACGAAGTCCGCCGTGCCGTAGGCCGCGTCGGGCCCCACCGTCGCATCGGTATCGCCCCAGATATAGAGCGTCGGCACGGCGATCGTCCCGATATCCGCGGCCAGCCCCTTGTTGGAACGATACCAGGCGAGCGCGGCTTCGAGTGCCTCGGGATGGCCCAGCACCGACAGATGATCCTCCAGCGCCTGCGACGGCACACCCTGGCCGAACAGCCCGTCGCGCAGTCGCTTGGCGTTGTCGGCCAGCAGCAGCCTTCCGGTCTCCGGTTCGAGGAAGGCGCGATGGTGGCGCGAGCGATGCTTCTGGTCGCCATCTTCCTTCAGGAGCGCCTGCCGGAACGACTGCGGATGCGGCCGCGACAGGATCGTGAGCGAGGCCAGGCGATCGGGATGGGCACCGGCGACGCCCCACGAAACCTGCCCGCCCCAATCGTGACCCACGAGATGGAAGCGCTTGCCGTCGTAGCCGGCCGCCGCCGCGATCTCGATCGCGTCGTCGATCAGCCGTCCGAACGCATAGTTGGAAAGATCGGCCGGATCGGGCCGAGCGCCGGGCGAATAGCCGCGCTGGTCGGGCGCGACGGCACGATAGCCCTGGGCTGCCAGCACCGGCAGGGCGGCCCGCCAGCTGTGCCGCGTTTCGGGAAACCCGTGCAGCATCAGCACGAGCGGTCCGCCGACCGGGCCATCGACATCCGTGGTGAATGCGAGGCCCGACCGGGTCTTGAGGTTGATCGTTTCGGCCATGGGCCGATCAGACACCGTTGGCTTTGAACCAGGCAAGCGCCTTCTTCCACGCATCCTCCGCCTGTTCCTTGCGGTAGGACGGGCGGTAGTCGGCGTTGAAGGCGTGCGGCGTGTCCGGATAGGTGTCGATCTGCGACTTCTGGGCGGCCGGGCTGCCGGCCTTCAGCGCCGCGCGCATGCGGTCGACGGTGTCGTTCGGAATGCCGGTGTCGGCGCCGCCATAGAGGCCGAGCACCGGCGCCTTGAGGTCCTTGGCGATGTCGACCGGATGCTTGGGCGTATTCGGCGTCGAATCGCCGACGACCCGGCCGTACCACGCGACGCCGGCCTTGAGCGCCGCGCTGTGGGCGGCATAGAGCCAGACGATGCGGCCGCCCCAGCAGAAGCCGGTGATGCCGAGCTTGGCGGTGTCGGCCTTGCCCTCGCCCTTGGCGAAGTCGACGGTCGCGTCGAGGTCGCCCATGACCTGCTCGTCCGGCACCTTCGAGACGATCTCGCGCAGCAGCGCCTGCGTGTCGGTGATGGCCTTGGGGTCGCCCTGGCGGAAATAGAGTTCCGGCGCGATGGCGTAGTAGCCGGCCTTGGCGAAACGGCGGCAGAGATCGGCGATGTGCGCGTGGACGCCGAAGATCTCCTGCACCACCAGGATCGTGGCGAAAGCCTGGCCCGAGGCCGGCATGGCGCGGTAGGCGTCCATCTCCTTGCCGTCCTTGGTCTTCACCTTGACGGCGCCCGCCGTGAGTCCGTCGGCCGGCGTGGTGATCATGGTCTGCGCCTGGACCGGCTGCACCGACAACGCGAACGCGCCGCCGAGCGCCGCGCCGGTCGCCGTCGCCTTCAAGGCGTTGCGCCGCGACAGGCCGCCTTCGTTCAAGGAAATCATGCGATCGCTGTCCATGTCCTGCCTCCCGAATAAACTCTGAAAAACGCCGCAGAGCCTATGCTGTGGGCGAACGGGCCCACAATCACAATTAGGCGATGTGCTCCAGGTTCAGATATTCGGGGCTCTGCATTTCCATCAGCCGCGAGACGGTGCGCTGGAATTCGAAGGAGCCGTCGCCTTCGGGGTAGAGACCGCCCGGATTGGCCGCCGCCGAACAGACGAACTTCACCTTTTTCTCATAGAAGGTATCGATCATCGTCACGAAGCGAACCGCCTTGTCCTGGCTGTCCGGCCCCATCCTGGGAATCTCGGCCACGATGACGGTGTGGAAATTGTCGGCGATGCAGAGGAAGTCCGCCGCCCCCATCGGCCTCGCGCACCAGTCCATGAAATGTGCCATGGCGACACCGGGGGCGGCCCGCGGCACCTCGACGTTGCGGCCCTGCGTGCGCAGC
>JBILYJ010000085.1:0-14685 GCA_044377795.1 Reyranella sp.
ACGAAGTGCACATGCTGTCGGAGAAGGCCTTCAACGCCTTGCTGAAGACGCTCGAAGAGCCGCCGCCACACGTGAAGTTCCTGTTCGCTACCACCGAGATCCGCAAGGTGCCGGTGACGGTCCTGTCGCGTTGCCAGCGCTTCGACCTGAAGCGCGTGCCGCAGGAAACGCTGGTCGAGCATTTCGGTGGGATCGCCCAGGCCGAGAAGGTCGAGATTTCGCCCGAGGCGCTGGTCCTGTTGGCACGCGCCGCCGATGGATCGGTGCGCGACGGTCTCTCCATGCTCGACCAGGCGATCGCCCATGGTGGCGGCGTGGTCGATGCCGCGCAGGTGCGCGACATGCTGGGCCTGGCCGATCGCAGCCGCGTCCTCGAACTCTTCGAGAAGGTGATGCACGGCGACGCGCCGGCCGTGGTCACGGCGCTGGGCGAGATGCACGATTCCGGCGCCGATCCCGTGGTCGTGCTGCAGGACCTGCTGGAACTCACGCACTGGGTGACGCGCCTCAAGGTCGCGCCCGACGCCGCGGCCTCGACGGCCGACACCGAGCGCGCCCAGGGGCTGGCCATGGCCGGAAAGCTCTCCATGGCCTCGCTCACGCGGGCCTGGACGCTGCTGCTCAAGGGGCTGCAGGAGACGCTCGCGGCCCCCTCACCGCTGCGCGCCGCCGAGATGGCGCTGATCCGGCTCTGCTACGTCGCCGACCTCCCCTCGCCCGCCGACGCCCTCAAGGCGCTGCAGAATGGCGGTGGAGTCCCGGCCGCTGGCGCCTCCGCTCCGCCGGCGCCGCGAGGCAACGGTGGCGGCGGCGCAGCCGCACGCCTGGCGACCCAGCCGGCCATGGCCGTTGCCCCCCAGGCGGCACCGGCGATGCCGGCGCCGCGTAACTTCACCGAGGTCGTGGCGCTGTTCGAGACCCGTCGCGAGGCCCGGCTGGTCCACAGCCTGATGCATCATGTGCACGAGGTGCGGTGCGAGCCGGGCCTGATCGAGTTCCGGCCGGAGCCCAAGGCGCCGACAGATCTGGCGCCACGGCTCAGCGAACTCCTGAGCCAATGGACCGGCCGCCGCTGGATCGCCTCGGTTTCCAGCGCCGAAGGCAAGCCGACGCTCATCCAGCAGAAGGCCACCAAGGCCGACGATCTGCGCAGCTCCGCCGAGAACAACGAGCTGGTGCTGGCCATATTGAAGACATTCCCCGGTGCCAAGCTGGATACGGTTCGGCGCAAGGGCGAGCAGACCTCCCTGGTCTCCGGCCTCGGCGATTTCCCCGCCGAAGAGCCGCCTCCTGCCGAGGAATACCCGGCCGACGACGATATCCCGGAAAGCGAGTACTGATGTTCGACAAGCTCAAGGACCTTGGCGGCCTGATGCAGCAGGCCCAGCAGATGCAGCAGAAGATGCAGGAGCTGCAAGCGGCGCTCGAGCGCCTGGAAATCGTGGGCTCGTCGGGCGCCGGCCTGGTGAAGGTCACGGTCAATGGCAAGAACGAGACCCGCAGGATCGAGATCGATGCCTCGCTCTTCAAGCCCGAGGACAAGGGCGTGGTCGAGGACCTTATCGTGGCAGCCGCCAACGACGCCCGCGCCAAGGTCGAGCAGACCGTGCAGGAGCAGATGCGCGACATCACCGGCGGACTGCCGCTGCCACCGGGCTTCAAGCTCTAGGGACGTAACGCCGATGAACGGCCCGGAGATCGAGCGGCTGATCCAGCTCCTCGGCCGCCTGCCGGGGCTGGGCCCGCGCTCGGCGCGCCGCGTGGCGCTGCATCTCCTGAAGAAGCGCGAGACGCTGATGCAGCCGCTGGGCACCGCACTGGCCGACGCGGCGCGAGCCATCCGGGCCTGCGGCGTCTGCGGCAACCTCGACACGATCGACCCCTGCTCGATCTGTGCCGATCCCCGCCGCGATGCCGGCCTGATCTGCGTCGTGGAGGATGTCGGCGACCTGTGGGCCATGGAGCGCGGTCGCATCTTCTCCGGCCACTATCACGTGCTTGGGGGCTCGCTGTCGGCGCTCGACGGGATCGGTCCGGAGGAGCTCAACATCGGCAGCCTGGTGAAACGCGTTTCCGCCGGTGGCATCCGCGAAGTGATCATGGCGACCAACGCAACCGTCGACGGGCAGACGACGGCACATTACCTCGCCGAGCGGCTGGCGGAGCACGACGTGCCGCTGACGCGCCTGGCGCACGGCGTGCCGGTGGGCGGCGAACTCGACTGGCTCGACGACGGGACGCTCGCCACCGCCTTCAAGGCGCGGCGCGCTCTGTAGCGTCGCACGCATGAGCGCCGAAACCCTCACCGCCATCGCCGTCGCCCTGGGCGCCGGCTGGGCCAGCGGACTGAACGCCTATGCCGCCGTGCTGGTGCTGGGTCTCGCGCAACGCTTTGGCCTGGTCACCCTGTCCCACGACCTGCAGGTCCTCGAATCGCCCTGGGTGCTGGGCGTGGCGGCGATCCTGTTTGCGCTCAACTTCCTGGCCGACAAGATCCCTTACATCGACAGCATCAACGACGTGTTGCAGACATTCGTGCGCATTCCTGCCGGCGTGCTGCTGGCGTATGGCGCCGCCGGAGGGCTCAGCCCGGAGATCTCGATCATCGCCGGCCTGCTGGGTGGAACGCTCGCGGCGGGGACCCACATCGCCAAGACCGGCTCGCGTGCGCTGATCAACGGCTCGCCGGAACCGTTCAGCAACGCCCTTGCCTCCCTCGGTGAAGACGTCACGGTGTTCGGTGGCCTGGCGCTAGCGATCGCCCATCCGATCACTTTTCTGTGCCTGCTGGCATTGTTCGTGGTCGCCCTTATATGGCTACTACCGAAGCTGGTACGACTGGCCCTTGTGCCGTTTCGCCGGCTTGCCAGGGGCCGCCCGGGGCCCTGACCGGGGCCCTCATCGACCTTTGGCGGAAGAACTGGCGCTTTCCTTCGCCCGCCCGAGGCGTACACTCGAAACCGCAAGCACATGTTCATCCGCCAGAACATCCAGTCCCTCAGGTTCTTCCGCACGACGCCGGCGATGCGCTGCCCGTACTTGCCGCATCGCCTGGAGACCAAGCTCGTCACGGAGCTGAGCGGTCCCGATGCCATCTCGCAGCACGACACCCTGACGGACGCCGGCTTCCGCCGTTCACATCACTTCGTCTACAAGCCGCTGTGCGATGGTTGCAGGGCCTGCGTACCGGTCCGCATCCGCGTGCGGGATTTCGAGCCCAGCCGGGCGCAGAGCCGCATCCTGCGCCGCAACGAACATGTCCATGCGATCGAAACGCAGGCCCTGGCGACCGGCGAGCAGTTCTCGCTGTTCTCGCGCTATGTCCTGACGCGCCATCGCGATGGCGACATGGCCGACATGGATTTCGACGACTACCGCGCCATGGTCGAGGAGAGCCCGGTCGATACGGCGATCATCGAGTTCCGTGACGATTCGGCCGATGGGCGTCTGGTGGGGGCATGTCTTGTAGACTGGCTGTCGAACGGCGTGTCGGCAGTCTACAGCTTCTTCGACCCCCAGGATCCGCGACGGGGCCTCGGCACGCACATGATCCTGTGGCTGGCCAATGCCGCCGCCCGGCGGGGCCTGCCCTATGTCTTTCTCGGCTACTGGATCGCCGATTCGAACAAAATGGCCTACAAGCGTTCGTTCCGTCCGCTGGAATTCTTCGGTCCGGAGGGGTGGACGGAGTTGCCTACTGCATAGGCAATGCCGTAGCGGTGGAGCGACTTGACGCACCCTGCCTGCATTGCTGACCGATGCAGGCTATGGCATCGCGCAGCGGACCAAGTTAAGAAAGCGTATCCGTCGGCGAGAACGGATGAGCGGTCAAATAAGAACTCGCTTTCAGGGGAGATGGGATGCGCTTATTGCTGGCATTCAGCGCGCTGATCGACGCGTTAAACGAAAAGATAGGTGTCGTCTGCAACTGGCTCGTGTTGCTGGCGTGTGTCGTCAGCGCCGGCAACGCCATGGTGCGCTACGCCTACGACAGCAGTTCCAATGCCTGGCTGGAAGTGCAGTGGTACATGTTCGCCGTCATCGTGATGTTCGGCGCAGCCTACACGCTGAAACGCAACGAGCATGTGCGCGTAGACATCATCTACATGACGCTGAGCCGCCGCGGGCAGCTCTGGATCGACATTCTCGGCGCGCTGGTCTTCCTGCTGCCGACCTGCGCCATCCTCGCGTGGCTTAGCTGGCCGTTCTTCATGCAGTCGTTCAACGTCTACGAGCACTCCTCGAACGCCGGCGGCCTCCTGCGCTGGCCGATCAAGCTGGTGCTCCCCGTGGGCTTCGCCCTGGTCGCCCTGCAGGGCCTTTCCGAACTCATCAAGCGCGTCGCCTTCCTCAACGGATATGCCGTCGACAGCCTTGAAGCCCACTACGAGAGGCCGACGCAATGATCCCGCTCGATTGGATGCCGCCGCTGATGTTCGGCGGCCTCGTCGTCTTCATGATCATCGGATACCCCGTCGCCTTCTCTCTCTGCGCCGTGGGGTTCTTTTTCGGCTTCCTCGCGATCGAGATGAACTACTTCACGATGGCCTTCATGCAGGCCATCCCGGGCCGCGTCTTCGGCTCGATCCTGTCGAACGAGCTGCTGCTTGCCATCCCGTTCTTCACCTTCATGGGCGCGATCCTGGAGAAATGCGGGCTGGCGGAGGACATGCTGGAGTCGATGGGCCAGCTGTTTGGCCCGGTGAAGGGCGGGCTCGGCTACTCGACCATCATCGTCGGCTTCATCCTCGGCGCGATCACCGGCACCGTGGCCGCCCAGGTCATCGCCATGGCGCTGATCACCCTGCCGGTGATGATGCGGTACAAGTACGACATACGCTATGCGACAGGCGTGCTCGCCGCCTCTGGTACGATCACTCAGCTCGTTCCGCCGTCGCTGGTGCTCGTCGTCCTGGCCGACCAGCTCGGCCGTTCGGTCGGAGATATGTATCTGGGCGCTTGGGGCCCCTCACTTCTGCAGATCGCTCTGTTTGCCGCCTATACGTTCTATCTGACGCTGGTCAAGCCGGACGCTCTTCCGCCGGTGCCGCGGACGCTGTTCGGCAAGGCGCTCCTGGTCAAGTGCGCCTGGGGGATCATCCCGGCCGCGGTCCTGATCTTCCTGGTGCTCGGCACCATCATGATGGGCCTGGCGACTCCCACCGAGGCGGGCGCGATGGGTACCATCGGTGCGATCGTCCTGGCGGTGGTGCGCAATGCACCGCTCACCAAGTTCGACCGCCTGATGTTCTTGGTCGGTTGCGCCGCGGCCATCATCGGCGCGCTGATCGGCATCGTTGCCTTCAAGTCGTTCGCGTTCAAGGTGGCCTTTACCATCATGTTCGCCTCGGTCATCTGGCTGTGCTGGCGGGCCTGGCAGGTGAAGGATCTGCGCGACCTCCTCGTCCAGGCCATGCAGGCAACCATGCGCATCACCGCGATGGTGGCCTTCATCCTGGTTGGTGCGACCTGCTTCTCGATCTCGTTCGCGGGTGTCGACGGCGGCCACTGGGTCGAGCATCTGCTGACGGGCCTGCCCGGCGGCGTTTGGGGCTTCCTGATCGTCGTCAATCTCTTCGTCTTCTTCCTGGCCTTCTTCCTCGACTTCTTCGAGATCGCCTTCATCATCGTCCCGATGCTGGCGCCGGTCGCGCAGAAGCTGCTCACGCCGGTCGTCGGCGCCGATGCCGCCCTCATCTGGTTCGGCGTCATGCTCTGCGTGAACATGCAGACCTCGTTCATGCACCCGCCTTTCGGCTTCGCGCTGTTCTACCTGCGCAGCGTGGCGCCCAAGGAAGTGAAGAGTTCGGACATCTACTGGGGCGCGGTCCCCTGGGTGTTCCTGCAGATCATCATGGTGGCGATCGTGATCTTCGTACCGCAGACCGTGACCTTTTTCCTCGACAAGCCGCATGGGGTCGATCCCAGCAAGGTGACCATCGAGCTGCAGGCGCCACCGTCGGAAGACTCGCCACCACCGGTCTTCAAGTAGACCGAAGGCAAAAAAAAGCCCCGCCAACCGGCGGGGCTTTCTCTTTGTGGTCTTCTCTCTAGCGGCCCTGGGCCGACATCGAGAAGTTGAAGTTGTCGAAGGTGTTCTCGGCGACACGGAACCACAGGTTCTCGTCGGCGCGGAAGGCCTTCAAGTTGTCGTAGATCTTCTTGAACTTCGGATCCTTCGCCGCAAGTTCATCGTAGTACTTGTACGCCTCGAGGAAGCACGGCTCGAGCACGGCGCGCGGGAAGGGCCGCAGTTCCGTACCGGCCGCCACCAGACGACGCAGCGCGGGCGGATTGCCGGCATCGTACTTGGGCACCATCCAGGACGTGACGCGGCCTGCAGCGGTCTCGACCATGGCTTGGTACGGCTTCGGCAGTTTCGCCCACGCATCGTTGTTGATGTAGAGCGAGCCAACCGACGCGCCTTCCCACCAGCCCGGGTAGTAGTAGTACTTGGCGACCTTGTTGAAGCCGAGCTTCTCGTCGTCATACGGACCGACCCATTCGCAGGCGTCGATCGTGCCCTTCTCGAGGGCCGGATAGATGTCGCCGCCGGCGATCTGCTGGGGCACGACACCGAGGCGCGTGAGGATCAGGCCCGCGAAGCCGCCGACGCGGAACTTCAGGCCCTTCATGTCGTCCATCGACTTGATTTCCTTGCGGAACCAGCCGCCCATCTGGCAGCCGGTGCCGCCGAAGGTGAAGGAGCGGAAATTGTACTCCTTGTAGAACTCGTTAACCAGTTCGTGGCCGCCACCGAACTCCAGCCAGGCATAGTACTGGCGCTGGTTCATCGAGAACGGCAGGCCGGTCTCGAACACGAAGTTCGGATGCTTGCCGAAATAGTAATAGGCCGCGGTCTGGCCAGCCTCGACGGTGCCGTTCTGCACCGCATCGGCAACCTGCAGGCCGGGAACGATTTCGCCTGCTGCGAAGGGACGGACCTGGAACTTGCCGTCCGACATCTCGCCGACGATCTTGCAGAAGAGCTCGGAGCCGCCGTACAGCGTATCGAGCGACTTGGGGAAGCTCGACGTCAGACGCCACTTCACTTCCGGCATGCTCTGGGCGATGGCCGGCGCGGCGATCGTGGTCGCGGCCGCCACACCCGCAGCGCCAACGCCCGCGGTCCTGATGAACTTCCTACGTTGCATGATTCTCTTTCCTCCCATGGATGCCTTCATGGCCCCCTTCAGCGACTGCAACACTGGCATGCGTAAATCGCTTTGAAAAGCTCCCGCATGCCGCAAAAACCTTAAATATCTGCAATGTCCGACGCTTTCGCCGTCGGGGACAGGCAATAAAAAGCCCCGCCGAAGCGGGGCTTTTCGACCGGCGTATCGCCGGGTCAGAGCTTGTTGGCAGCCGACTGGCGCGCCATGAAGTTGTCGAAGCCGCCTTCGGCGACGCGCGACCACAGCACACCGTCGCGCCGGAAGTCCTTCCAGCCGTCGAAAATTTTCTTGAAGTTGGCTGACTTGGCATTGGTCTCGGCATAGACCTCGTTGGTCGCGTTGAAGCACGCATCGAGCACGGACTGCGGATACGGTGCCAGCTTTGTGCCGCTCGCCACCAGCTCCTTGAGAGCCTTGGGGCTCGATGCGTCGTATTTGGCGACCATCCAGGTGTTGGCCATGGCGGCGGCCGACCGAACGATGGCCTGATAGCTCTTCGGCAGCTCGTTCCACTTGTCGAGGCCGATGAACAGGTGGAGCGTCGCACTGCCTTCCCACCAGCCGGGGTAGTAGTAGTGCGGCGCCACCTTGTTGAAGCCGAGCTTCTGGTCGTCATAAGGGCCGACCCACTCTGCCGCATCGATCGTGCCCTTTTCGAGCGCCGGATAGATATCACCGCCGGCGATCTGCTGCGGCACCACACCGATCTTGGTCATGACCTGGCCGCCGAAGCCGCCGATGCGCATCTTCAGGCCCTTCATGTCTTCTACCGACTTGATCTCCTTGCGGAACCAGCCGCCCATCTGCGCGCCGGTGTTGCCCGCCGCGAGCCCGAAGATGTTGTAGCCCTTGTAGAAGTCGTTCAGAGCCTGCTCGCCGCCGCCTTGGGTCAACCAGGCGTCCTGCTGGCGGGTGTTGAGGCCGAACGGGACGGCGGTACCGAAGGCAAACGCCGGATCCTTGCCGAAGTAGTAGTACGAAGCGGTATGGCCCATCTCGACCGTGCCGTTCTGGATCGCGTCCGCGACCTGCAGGCCGGGGACGATCTCGCCGGCGGCAAAAACACGAATCTGGAACTTGTTGTCGGTGGCCTCGGCGACCGCCTTGCTGAACGTCTCGGCGGCGCCGTAGAGCGTATCAAGCGACTTCGGGAAGCTGGAGGTCAGGCGCCACTTGAGCTCCGGCATCGACTGGGCGATCGCCGGCGCTGCGAGCGAGGTCGAAGTGGCGATTACAGCCCCGCCGACACCGGCGTTGCGAAGGAATTTGCGACGTTGCATTGAAAAAAACCTCCCGGTTTCGAACCTGATTTTTCTATTTTGCTGTGCGGATGAAACCGCAGTGCGCGGTTTATTGCACGCCGCCCGGCCTTTGGGAAGGCCGTCAAAAATACAGGAAAATCAAGGCCAACGAGCCTATGGCGATGCGGTACCAGGCGAAAACGGTAAACCCGTGGCGGCTGATGAATCGCACGAACGCGCGCACCACGAGCATCGCCGACACGAAGGCGGCGACGAAGCCCAGCGCGATCACACCGCCATGCTCCCAGCTCAGAGACGACCAGTTCTTGTAGAGGTCGTAGACCGTCGCCCCAAGCATGGTGGGCATGGCGAGAAAGAACGAGAACTCCGCCGCCGTTGCACGATCGACGCGAAAAATCCGCGCCCCCATGATCGTGGCGCCCGAGCGCGATACGCCGGGAATCATCGCCACGCACTGGCAGAGACCGATGTAGAGCGCGGTCTTCAGGTCGACCTCGTCGAGGGTCTTGACGCGCGGCCTCTGCGCGAAACGCTCGATCAGCAGGATGGCGATGCCGCCCACGATCAGGGCGATGGCGACCACCCACGGACTGAACAACACCGACTTGATGTACTTGTGGGCCGCGACGCCCACGATGACGGCCGGCAGGAAGGCCACCAGGATAGCCAACGCGAACCGTGTCGCCTGCCTGTCCCGTTCCAGGACACCCATCGCGGTCGTCCAGATCTTCGCGCGATAGAGAAGGCAGACAGCGAGGATCGCGCCCAGCTGGATCACGATCTCGAAGACCTTGCCCGGCGGCCCCTGGAAGTCGAGCAGTTCCTCGGCGAGGATGATGTGCCCCGTCGACGAGACGGGGAGGAATTCGGTGAGACCTTCGACAACGCCGATCAGCAGCGCCTTCCAGATCAGCGTCAGGTCCATGTTCAATCCTTGAAGCGTTTGGCCCGCGGCCAGCCCTTCTCCGGCATGCGCCCTGCCTGCGCACGCTCGCCGCGCCAGAACTTCAGCTCAGCCGCCGGAATGGTCCGGTTGCCCCACGGCAACCCTTCCGAGAGGACGAAGGCCTGCGCATCCGACAGCCGGTCGCCCTTCGACTTCTGCAGCAGCACGCCGCGTCCGCGGCCCATCTCGGGCACCTCTTCGAGGGGGAAGATCAGCAGCTTGCGACCTTCGCTCAGCACGGCGACGGAATTCGCACCATCGGGCACGACGGCAAAGGCCTGTGCCCTCTCCTTGTCGGCGAGGTTCAGGACGCCCTTGCCGTTCTTGGTCTGCGCCACGACCTCGTCTTCCGGTACGACGAAGCCGCGTCCGGCATCGGACGCCACGAGGAACTTGCGGCCGCCCTTCAGGACCTCGAGGTGAACGATGTCCTGGTCGTTGCCAAGCTCGATCATCAGCCGGATCGGCTCTCCATGGCCCCGCGCGCTCGGCAGCCGATCGCAGCCCACCGTGTAGAAGCGGCCGTTGGAGCCGAAGAGCAGGATCTTGTCGGTCGACTGGGCATGGATGGCGAAGCGTGCCGTATCGCCTTCCTTGTACTTGAGTTCGCCGGCGGCCTTGTCGTCGAGATGGCCCTTGGCGGCGCGAATCCAGCCCTTGTCGGACAGGATCACCGTCACCGGCTCGCGCTCGACGAAATCCTCGATCGCGTGCTCCATCTCGGCCGGGGCGTCGGCCAGTTCGGTTCGGCGACGACCAAGCTCGGTCTTGCCGCCGAACTTCTTCTTGGTTTCACGCACCTCGTCGGCGATGGCGTTCCACTGAAGCCCATCGTCCTTGAGCAGGGCCTTCAGGTCCTTGCGCTCGGCGCTGAGCTTCTTGTGTTCGCCGCGGATCTCGAATTCCTCGAGCCGGCGCAGCGCGCGCAGGCGCATGTTCAGGATCGCCTCGGCCTGCATGTCGGTGAGCCCGAACGCCTTGATCATCTTGGGCTTGGGCTCGTCCTCCTCGCGGATGATCTTGATCAGCTTGTCGAGGTTCAGATAGGCGATCAGGTAGCCGTCGAGGATCTCCAGGCGCCGTTCGATCGCGGCCAGCCGGAAGGTCGAACGCCGCACCAGCACCTCGCGCCGGTGATCGAGGAAGGCCTGCAGCGCCTCGCGCAGGTCCATGACGCGCGGCGTGTTGTCCTTGTCGAGGACGTTGAGGTTCAGCGGGAAGCGCGTCTCGAGATCGCTGAGCTTGAAGAGCTGCTCCATCAGCAACTCGGCCGGCACGTTGCCGGTCTTGGGCTCCAGCACGATACGGACGTCGTCGGCCGACTCGTCGCGCACGTCCTCGAGGATCGGCAGCTTCTTGGCGTTGATGATCTCCGCGATCCGCTCGATCAGCTTGCCCTTCTGGACCTGATACGGGATCTGCGTGACGACGATGCGGTACTGGCCGCGCGGCAGCTGCTCGACTTCCCAACGGGCGCGCAGGCGGAAGGCGCCGCGACCGGTCCTGTAGGCCTCGACGATGGATTCGCGCGGCTCGACCAGGATGCCGCCGGTCGGAAAGTCCGGCCCCTTGACCAGGTCGACCAGCGTCTCGATGCGCGAGTTGGGCGTCTTGATGAGATGCAGCAGCGCGTCGCAGAGCTCGCCCACATTGTGCGGCGGGATCGAGGTCGCCATGCCGACGGCGATGCCGGCGGCCCCATTGGCCAGCAGGTTCGGAAAGCCGCCCGGCAGGACAACCGGTTCTTCGGTCGACCCGTCGTAGTTGGGCCTGAAGTCGACGGCATTCTCGTCGATGCCGCCCAGCAACGCCTCGGCCACCTCGGTGAGGCGGGCCTCGGTGTAACGCATCGCGGCGGGGTTATCGCCGTCGATGTTGCCGAAGTTGCCCTGCCCCTCGATCAGCGGATAGCGCGCGGCGAATTCCTGGGCGAGGCGCACCAGCGCGTCGTAGATCGACTGGTCGCCGTGCGGGTGATACTGGCCGATCACGTCGCCGACGACGCGGGCGCTCTTCTTGAAGGCGCTGGTCGGATCGAGCCGCAGCTGGCGCATGGCGTACATCAGCCGGCGATGAACGGGCTTCAGCCCGTCGCGCACGTCCGGCAGCGACCGCGACATGATGGTCGACAGCGCATACGACAGATAGCGCTCGCGGAGCGCGTCTCCGAATTGAACCGGCTTCACTTCGGCCAGTTGGACGACGTTGTTGCGCTTTGCCATGGACCAGCGTGACGAGGGGAAGGGCCGCAGTTCGAGCCGCGGCCGTGATTATTCTAGCGTTGGAGCGATTCCATAAATCTCGACCGTGCGGGAGGCAAGGGCTTGTTGTGCGGCCAAAAAACGTGCCGCTCGAGGAAAAATCCCGTCAGATCGAGGCCCTGGCGCAGTTCGTCCTCGTCCGACGGCAGCCCGCCGGTGGACAGAAAGCCCGGAAGCGGCAGCAGCTTCTCCTTGTAGGGCGCCGCGGCCGCGCGCGAGACGGCCCGTCCCGTCCGCGGCGAGACATAGGCCAGATCCTCGGTCGAGCCGGTGGCCGCGCAGTTCTCCAGATTCAGGCCGAAGCCCAGCTCCTGCAGCAGGCCCAGTTCGAGCCGGACATAGATCGTGGGCCAACCGGGATGTCCGAGCGAGCCCAGGAACGCCCGGAACCCATCGAAAATTGCAGGATGCGGTTCGCGCTCCGGCAGGGCGGCATCGATGACGGCACAGGCGGCCGCGAGCCCCGCCAGTTCGCGGGCATCGTCCATGGCGCGCGCGGCGTGCGGCTCCCTCAGTTCACCCGAATAGTTGCCCAGTTGCTCGGGCAGGCGCCCCCGCCAGCCGACCTCGACCAGGTTGCCGGACTGCCATATGGGACGGGCGCGCCGCGAGATGCCACCCGGCACGAAGCCGGAGTGACGGCCGTGTTCGCGCGTCAGCAACGATACGACGAGGCCCGTCTCGCCGTGAGACCGCGCCGCCAGCACGATGCCTTCGTCGTTCCAGTCCATGTGACCGTGTATGCCCCGCCGGGCCAAATCGCGCTAGGTTGCGCCATGGCGAAACGACCGGGGCCGATATCGAGACGGCGGGCCTTGCAGGGGGCTGGCGCGCTCGCAGCCCTGCCCTCTCGTGTTTTCGCCCGGACCGTGGCCGCGGCGCGGCCGCGTCTGCTTCAGGGCGTGCAATCCGGCGATGTCGCAAGCGCGGGCGCGACCCTCTGGAGCCGTGCGGACCGGCCGGCGCGCATGATCGCCGAATATGCGACGACGGAGAGCTTCACCAATGCGCGGCGCATCGAAGGGCCGCTCGCCCTCGAGGCGACCGGTTTCACCTCGCGCCTGCATCTCGAAGGGCTGCCGCCGGGACAGACCCTCTTCTATCGCATCGCCTATGCCGATCTCTCCGACGCGAATGCGACGAGCGACTGGGTGCAGGGACGCTTCCGCACCCCGTCGTCTGCCGAAGCAGATGTAAGCTTCGTGTGGTCGGCCGATACGGTCGGCCAGGGCTGGGGCATCAATCCCGAGATCGGCGGCATGACGATCTACGAGACGATGCGGTCCCTGGCGCCGGACTTCTTCGTCCATTGCGGCGACACGATCTATGCCGACGATCCACTTGCCCCCGAGAAGACGCTGCCGGACGGGCGCATCTGGAAGAACGTCATGACGGAGGCAAAATCCCGGGTCGCCCAGACGGTCACCGATTTCCGCGGCAACCACCTCTACAACTTCCTCGACGCCAATCTCCGTCGCTTCAACGCCGAGGTCCCGACGATCGCCCTGTGGGACGATCACGACGTCCTCGACAACTGGTACTGGGAAAGACGCCTCGACGAGGATCCGCGCTATGGCGAGAAGGACGTCGGCGTGCTGGCCCGGCGCGCCGAGCGGGCGTTTCGCGAGTTCATGCCCTTGGCCGACGGACTCGACGGGCCCATGCGCCTGTATCGCAAATTCTCCTTCGGTCCGTGTCTCGATCTCTTCAGACTGGACATGAGGAGCTTTCGCGCGCCCAACGGCCCCAACCGGCAGGAGAAGGCGGGCTCGAACGCGGCCTTTCTCGGCATCGAACAGATCATGTGGCTGAAGCAGGCCCTCAAGGCCTCGACGGCCAGGTGGAAGATCATCGCGGCCGACATGCCGCTCGGCCTCGTCGTCTACGACGACTGGCGCCGCAAGTCGGGCTTCGAGGCCGTCGCGAATGCAGACGACGGCCCGGCGCTGGGCCGCGAACTGGAGATCGCCGACCTGCTGTCCTTCATCCGGCGGGAGGACATCCGCAACGTGCACTGGATCACGGCCGACGTGCACTATCCCGCCACCCACCGCTACGATCCCGAGAGGGCCGCCTTCCAGGATTTCACGCCGTTCTACGAATTCGTCTCGGGCCCACTCTGCGCCGGCGGCTTCGGCCCCAACGCGCTCGACGGCACGTTCGGCCCACAGGTCGTGTTCCAGAAGGTGCCGCCGCCCGGCCGCTTCGATCTCTCGCCGCTCGAAGGCTCATGCCACTTCGGCCACGTGACGATCGACGGGAAGTCAGGCGTGATGACGGTCAGTCACCGCGATGCGTCGGGCGCTGTGATCCATTCACTCGATCTCGCGCCGTCCTAAGACTGATAATCCAGCCCGATCGTGCGGTAGTGCGACGGGTCCTCGGCCCAGCGTTCGCTCACCTTCACGTGCAGGAAGAGATGCACCGGGCGCTCCAGCATCTGCGAAAGCTCATGCCGCGCGCGCGCGCCGATCTGCTTGATGCGGGCGCCGCCCTTGCCGAGGAAGATCGCGCGCTGGCCCTCGCGCTGGACATAGATGATCTGCTCGACCCGGACGCTGCCGTCGGGCCGATCCTCCCATTTCTCGGTCTCGACCGCCGCCTCGTAGGGCAGCTCCTGGTGAAGCTGCAGGAACACCTGCTCGCGCGTCACCTCCGCCGCCAGCAGGCGCAGCGGCAGGTCGGCGGCCTGATCCTCGGGATAGAGGAACGGCCCCGGCGGCACGGCCTGCGCGAAGGCCGTCAGCAGGTCGCCGATGCCATCCGCCTTGAGCGCGCTCACCATGAAGGTGCGCTCGAACGGCACGATGGCGTTGAGTTCGGCAGTGAGCGCGAGCAACGTCTCGCGCGCCACCAGGTCGATCTTGTTCAGGACCAGAAAGCGCGGCGTGCGCGAGTCCTTCAGCCTTTCGGCGATCGCTTTTGTCTCCTGCCCGATGCCGCGTTCGGCATCGACCACCAGCGCCACCAGGTCGGCATCGTCGGCGCCCTGCCAGGCGGCGGCGACCATGGCGCGTTCGAGGCGCCGCTTGGCAACGCGG
>JBILYJ010000536.1:0-3842 GCA_044377795.1 Reyranella sp.
TTGATCAGCGCGTCATAGACCGTGTAGCCCATGAACCGCATGCCTTCGCCGCCCTGGTCGGTCTGGCCGGTGGTCAGCGGAATGTCCGAGGCGGTCATGCCGACGCGCAGCGTGCCCTGCGCCAGCACCGGGGTCGCGGCCAGCGACGCCAGCAAAGCGACGGTCCTCAGAACGGTTTTATTGCGGAAGATCATGACGGAGGTCCCTGTTTTCCTTGTGGTCGTTGCCGCCGCAGAGGCGAGAACCATGCCAAAGCACAGGTGGCGCCCCCGTCCCCTCCGTTCGAGAATGAACGTGACGAGTTGTTTGGAATCGTTCTAAACTATTGCCACAAGCGAAACATGAGGGATGGACGATGACGACCGAAAGCAAGTGCCCCTTCAGCGGTGCACCCAAGGGCCGGCCCAACCGCGACTGGTGGCCCAACCAGCTCGACCTGCAGGTCCTGCACCAGCATTCCCCGCTGTCCAATCCGATGGGCGAGGCGTTCGACTACGCCAAGGCGTTCAAGAGCCTCGACCTCGATGCCCTGATCGCCGACCTGCGCGCCCTGATGACCGATTCGCAGGACTGGTGGCCGGCCGACTTCGGCCATTACGGTCCGTTCTTCATCCGCATGGCCTGGCACAGCGCCGGCACCTATCGCGTCGGTGACGGCCGCGGCGGCGCCGGCGGCGGACAGCAGCGCTTCGCTCCGCTGAATTCCTGGCCCGACAACGTCAATCTCGACAAGGCGCGCCGCCTGCTCTGGCCGATCAAGCAGAAGTACGGCGCGAAGATCTCCTGGGCCGACCTGCTGATCCTGACCGGCAACGTCGCGCTGGAATCGATGGGCTTCAAGACCTTCGGCTTCGGCGGCGGCCGCGCCGACACCTGGGAGCCCGAGCAGGACATCTACTGGGGCCCCGAGGGCAAGTGGCTGGCCGACGAGCGCTACAGCGGCGACCGTGACCTGCAGGGCTCGCTGGGCGCCGTGCAGATGGGCCTGATCTACGTCAATCCCGAAGGCCCCAACGGCAACCCCGATCCGGTGGCGGCGGCGCGCGACATCCGCGAGACCTTCGCGCGCATGGCGATGGACGACGAGGAGACGGTGGCGCTGATCGCCGGCGGCCACACCTTCGGCAAGACCCACGGTGCCGGCGATGCCGCGCTGGTCGGGCCGGAGCCGGAAGCCGCGCCGATCGAGCAGCAGGGTCTGGGCTGGAAGAGCAGCTTCGGCACCGGCAAGGGCCATGATGCGATCTCCAGCGGCCTCGAAGTCATCTGGACCTCGACGCCCACCAAGTGGAGCAGCAACTTCTTCTGGAACCTGTTCGGCTACGACTGGGAGCTGACCAAGAGCCCGGCCGGCGCCCATCAGTGGCAGCCGAAGAACGGCGCCGGCGCCGGTTCGATCCCCGACGCCTTCGACAAGACCAAGCGTCATGCGCCGACGATGCTGACCACCGACCTCGCGCTGCGCTTCGACCCGGCCTACGAGAAGATCTCGCGGCGCTTCTTCGAGAATCCCGACCAGTTCGCCGATGCCTTCGCGCGGGCCTGGTACAAGCTCACGCACCGCGACATGGGCCCGATCGCGCGCTACCTCGGCCCGCTCGTGGCGAAGGAGCCTCTCGTCTGGCAGGACCCGATCCCGGCCGTCGACCATCCGCTGGTCGGCGACGCCGAGATCGCGTCGCTCAAGGCCAAGCTGCTCGCCTCCGGCCTCACCGTGTCGCAGCTCGTGACGACGGCCTGGGCCTCGGCCGCGACCTTCCGCGGTGCCGACAAGCGCGGCGGCGCCAACGGTGCACGCCTCCGCCTCGCGCCGCAGAAGGACTGGGCGGTCAACCAGCCGGCCGAACTGGCCGCGGTCCTGCAGAAGCTCGAAGCGGTGCAGAAGGAGTTCAACGCCTCCGCCGCGGGCGGCATGAAGGTGTCGCTGGCCGACCTGATCGTGCTGGGCGGAGTCGCCGCCGTCGAGAAGGCGGCCAAGGCCGCCGGCCAGGACGTGAAGGTCCCCTTCACGCCGGGCCGCATGGACGCCTCGCAGGAGCAGACCGACGTGCACTCCTTCGAACCGCTCGAGCCGACGGCCGACGGCTTCCGCAACTTCGTCGGCACGAAGATGCCGCAGTCGCCGGAGGAGCGGCTCGTCGATCACGCCCAGCGCCTCACCCTGACCGCGCCGGAGATGACGGTGCTGGTCGGCGGCCTGCGCATGCTTGGCGCCAACACGGCTCAGTCGAAGCACGGCGTTTTCACGTCGAAGACCGGGACTCTCGGCAACGACTTCTTCGTCAACCTGCTCGACATGGCGACCGAGTGGAAGCCGGTGGCCGGCGAGGACGGCGTCTACGAGGGCCGCGACCGCACGTCCGGTGCCGTGAAGTGGACCGGCACGCGCGTCGACCTGATCTTCGGCTCGCACAGCCAGCTCCGCGCGCTGGCCGAGGTCTATGCCCAGTCCGATGCGAAGGAGAAGTTCGTGAAGGACTTCGTCGCCGCCTGGACCAAGGTCATGAACCTCGACCGCTTCGACCTCCACGCCTGATCCGCGTGACCTGAAGTCGGAAAGCCCGCCCGGCGAGAGCCGCGGCGGGCTTTTTGTTTGACGAAAGAGAGCCGTCGTCCCGAGCGGAGCCGCCCGTCGGGCGGCGTAGTCGAGGGACCTCTTTTCCGACGCACGGTGAGTTGAAGCGAAAAGAGGTCCCTCGACTACGCTGCGCTCCGCTCGGGACGACGGTGTTACTCCAGCTTCACGTTCGCCGCCCGGATGACTTCGCTGTAACGCACGGCGTCCTCGGCGAGCGCGCGGGTGAAATCGGCCGACGAGGTGGCCACGACGATCAGGCCGAAATCCTTCAGCCGCTGCACGATCTCCGGCCGGCGCACGGCGGTGCGATAGGCTTCCTCCAGCCGCGCCTTGATCGGCGCCGGCGTGTCGGCCCGGATCGCGATGCCGAAATCGTTGCTCGCGCGGACGTTGGGATAACCCACTTCCGCGAAGGTCGGGACATCGGGAAATTCCGGCATCCGCTCGGTGTAGCTGACCGCGAGGGCGCGCAACTGTCCCGAGGCGACGTACTGCCGGCAATCGGCCACGCCCAGCACCGACATCTGCAGGCGATTTTCCAGCAGGTCGGCGACGATCGCCGGTGTGGCGCGATAGGGCACGTGTACCAGGTCGACGCCGGCGGCCATCTTGAACAGTTCGCCGCCCAGATGCACCGACGTGCCGATGCCCGAGCTGCCATACGACCATTTGCCCGGCTGCTTCTTCGCCGCCGCGACGAACTCGGCCATGGTCTTGATGCCGAGCTGCGCCGGCACCGCCATCAGCGTCGGTCCGACGGTGAGCCGCGACAGCGGCGTGAAGGCATCCATCTTGAAAGGCAGGTTGGGCATCAGCAGCGCGATGATGGAGTAGCTGCTGCCCGTGAACATCAGCGTGTAGCCATCCGCCGGCGCCGAAGCGACCGCCGCCATCGTCACCGTGCCGGTGGCGCCCGGCCGGTTCTCGACGACGACCTGTTGCCCAAGCGATTCCGACACGATCGGCGCGAGCAGTCGCGACAGCGTGTCCATCGAGCCGCCGGCACCGAACGGCATGATCACCTTGATGGGTTTGGTCGGCCAGGGATCGTTGGCCTGCGCGCCGGCGGACGTTACGGAAGTCGCCGCGATGCCGCCGGCCGTCGCGGCCAGCAGGCTTCGCCTCGTCATTCGATGGGTCATCGCGCGTCCTCAGGAAAGGTGGATGGGAATGCGATAGAAGCGGATGGCGTTGCCGGCAAAGAACTTGCCCAACGTCTCGGGCGTCTCCCTGGCCAGCGCCTCGCGCATCACCGCGACGATGC
>JBILYJ010000537.1:0-3838 GCA_044377795.1 Reyranella sp.
CGCCGGCGAAGCCGCAGCAGGCAACACCCGCGGCCGCGCCGGTCCGCACCGGCCTACCGGCCGCGGACAGCGATCCTCGCCGCCGCGCCGCGATCGGTGCCGTCGCCGGCCGCCTGAGCGTCACGCTGCTCGGGCGCACCTTCGTCATCCTGATCAGCGTGGAAAGCCCCGACGGCACCATGTCGGCGCGCATCGCCAACGCGATCGCCGAGGCCTATCTCGCCGACCAGATCGACACCAAGAACGAGGCCAACCGCCGTGCCACGGAGTGGCTTGAGCAGCGCCTGGCGGAGTTGCGTCGCAACCTGCAGGTCGCGGAAGAGGCGGTCGCCGCTTATCGCCGCGACAAGGGGCTGGCCGGCAGCCCGGAGGGCGCCGTCTCGACCCAGACGCTGTCCGATCTCAACGGCCGCTACACGGCCGCCAAGGGCCGACGCATCGAGCGGGAAGGTCGTCTGATCGCCCTCAGCAAGGCGAGCCTCAACCCAGGCGAACTCGCCAACATCCCGGAAGTGTCGGGTAACGCGACCCTGTCGGCGCTGCGTATCCAGGACGTCGAACTCACCCGCAAGAGCGCCGAGCTTTCCTCGCAACTCGGCGAGAACCATCCCAAGATCCAGCAGGTCCGCAACGAACTGGCCTCGATCCGGGCTCGCTTCATCACCGAGACGCAGCGCATCACGCTCGCTGTCCGTGCCGAACTCGACGCGGCCAAGTCGGAGGAGGAAGAGCTCAAGGAACTCGTCGACAAGGCGTCCGTGGTTTCCGGCGCGGCCAGCCAGTACGAGGCCGAGCTGAAGCAACTCGAGCGTGAGGCGCAGTCCAACCGTACCCTGTACGAGGGCTTCCTGACGCGCTTCAAGGAACTGCGCGAGCAGCAGGACATCCAGCGCGCCGACGCCCGTATCCTCGCCTATGCCCACCCGTCGGGTGCGCCCTCGTCACCGAATTACAAGACCGGCCTGATGGCGGCGTTCATCTTCGGTTCGATGCTCGGCATGGCTGGCGCCGTCGCCGCGGAGAAGCTGGACCGCGTGTTCCGTTCGGCCTCCCAGGTCGAGGAAGCTACCGGCGTCGCCGTTCTCGGCATGGTACCGGAGGTCAAGGGACCGGCGACCACGCGTTCCAACGTCGTGGCGCACGTGCTCGAGAACACGACATCTCCGGCCGCAGAGTCGATACGAGCGGTGTTTACCGCCATCAGTCTCGGCAGCCTCGACCGGCCGCCGCGCATCATCGCGATCACCTCCTCGACGCCGAGCGAGGGCAAAACCACCTTCGTGGCCGCCCTCGGCGGGTTGTTGACGAAAATGAACGCGTCGCGCCGCGTGCTTGTCGTCGATCTGGACCTCCGGCAGGCTCGTCTGTCGGCGGCGCTCGGACTCAAGGATCGTGGCGGTACGATCGACGAGTACCTGATGGGCATCAAGACGCTGGAAGAGTGCACCCGTCGCCACGACCTGTCGGGAGTGGACTATATCTGCGCCCGTCCGAGCACGCCCAACGCACCGGAAATCTTGGAGTCGCACGCCATGAAGGCGGCCCTCGGAGTCTTTGCGGAGCGTTATGATCTCGTGATCCTGGACGGGCCGCCGGTGATGGCGGTCTCGGACGCACGCATCATTTCGCGCCTCGCCGACTACACGGTCTTCATCGTGCAGTGGGCGAAGACTCCTCGCGAGGTGGTGAAGACGGCGATTTCGGCGCTGCTGAACGTCAGCACCCATGTCGGTATCGTCATAAATCGCGTCAACCTGGCCAAGCACGCTCGCTACGGCTACGGCGATCATGGCGACTACTATTCGCGTTACCGCGGATACTACGGGTCGGGCATCGACGTCGCGGCCAATGCCTCGGGCCGGCCGCCGCTCACGCTGGCGTCGAAGGGGTAGGTCTTCGCTGCCGCGTCCTGCGGGTCCGCAGGGGCGGCTTCACGCAGCCGATGCAGGCTCTGGCGGTCTCACAGGCGCCAGAGCGTAACGCCCTCGGGTGTGGCAGCACGGTCGAGCAGGCCCGTCACGTCGGCGACGAAGCCACCCGCTGCCGGCTTCAGCAGAGGCTTGACGAGGGACCAGCCGCCCTCGCGATAGACGCGATGGGCAACCGCCAGGACTACGGCATCGGCGGGCTTCAGCTCGTCGAGCGGAGTCAGCCCTAGATCGTATTCCTCGCGCAGCAGGCCGCCATCGGCCATCGGGTCATGAAGCTGTACCGTGATCCCGAAATCCTCGAGTTCGCGAACGATGTCGACCACACGGGTATTGCGGATATCAGGCACGTTCTCCTTGAACGTCACGCCCAGGACCGTGACCACCGGACGGCCGTTGCCGGCATGCCGCATGACGCTGCGCACCACGCGGTTGGCCACGTGCACGCCCATGCTGTCGTTGACGCGGCGACCGGAGTGGATGACGTGGGGGTGATAGCCCACTTCCTCGGCTTTGTGGGCGATGTAGAAAGGGTCGACGCCGATGCAATGGCCGCCGACGAGGCCGGGCTTGAAGGGCAGGAAGTTCCACTTGGTGCCGGCCGCGTCCAGCACGTCGCGCGTGTCGATCCCGAGCCGGTCGGAGATCAGGGCCACCTCGTTGATCAACGCGATGTTCACGTCGCGCTGGGTGTTCTCCAGCACCTTGGCAAATTCGGCGACCTTGATCGATCCGGCCCTGTGCGTGCCGGCCGTCACGACGGCCCGATAGGTCGCATCGACGATGTCGAGCGTCTCGGGCGTGTCGGCCGACACGATCTTCAGGATGTTGTCGAAGCGGCGCTCCTTGTCGCCGGGATTGATGCGCTCAGGTGAGTAGCCGACGTTGAAGTCGGATTTCCATTTGAGTCCGGAGGTCTTTTCCAGCACGGGAATGCAGATGTCTTCGGTGACACCGGGAAAGACGGTCGACTCGTAGACCACGATATCGCCGCGCTTGAGCGTCCGGCCGATGGTCCGGGAGGCGCCTTTCAAGGGGGCGAGGTCGGGCTGCTTGCTGGCATCGATCGGGGTCGGCACGGTCACGATGTGGAAATCGGCGGCGGCAAGATCGTGGGGATCCGAGGAGTAGCGCAGACCGGGCGCCTTGAGCAGGGCCGGCTCGACCTCACCTGTACGGTCATGGCCGCGGGAGAGTTCGGCGATGCGGCGGCTGTCTATGTCGAAGCCCAGCACCTGGTAGCCGGCACGGCCGAAGCCGACGGCCACGGGCAGGCCGACATAGCCCAACCCGATGACGGAAATATGCCGTTTCATTCGATCCAATTCTGACAGTTCATGTCGGTGCTGCCATCCCCCTTTTAGCGGTCTTTGCCCGCCGGCGGCGAGGGCCGCGCCGATGCCGCTGGACGCGTCGGTGATGACGATCGTCTTGAAATCTATGTCGCGGTCAGCGACCGGCGATGGTGCTGACGAATGAAGAGCTGTTGCGAATCTTCGGCAGTTCCTCGGCCACGGCCTCGATCACGGCATCGATCTGCTCAGGCGTATGCTCGGACGTGACGAAGAACCGGAGCCGTGCCTGATTCTCGGCAACGCCCGGGAAAACCGCCGGCACGACGTTGAAGCCCAGTTCCAGCAGGCGCTCGGACAGCATCACCGTCTGCGGCGAATTGCCGACGATGACCGGGACGACCGACGCGCCAATGCTCAGGCCCGTGTCGAGGCCGTGCGCCCTGGCTTTCGCCAACAGGGCCAACCCATTGCGACGGAGCGCTGCCGCACGCCAGGGCTCGCGCATCATCACGTCGACGGCAGCCGTTGCCGCCGCAGCCACAGGCGGGGAAAGTCCGACACTGAAGACGAATCCCGGCGACGTGTACTTGATCAGTTCGATGAGGGCGCGGCTTC
>JBILYJ010000538.1:0-3833 GCA_044377795.1 Reyranella sp.
TCAGCGCCGAGATGTCGCGCGGCGCAGCTCCCTACAACGTCACGCCCGAGCACACCGCGCGGGCAGCGGCGATCCTCGGCCCGAACCGCATCCTGGCGGTCGAGCAGAAGGTCACCATCGAGACCGACCCGATCAAGGCCCGCGAACTCGGGCGCAAGGAACTGGCGCGCTACATGGTGCTGCCGAACTACCGCAACAACTGGCTGCGCACCGGCTTCAGCGAGGCCGATCTGGCAAACGGCGGCAGCGACCGCTTCATCGACGCGATGTGCCTGTGGGGCGACGCCGAGACGGTGAAGAAGGGCCTGCGCGCCCACTTCGCCGCCGGCGCCACCCACGTCTGCCTGCAACCCGTCCATGCCGACGGAGACTTCGCCGCGCGCGACCGCATGCTGGCGGCGCTGGCCGACACCTGACGGAGGACACCATGGATTTCGGCATCGCCCTGCCCACGGCGGCGGACTCCTGGCGCGTGGTGCGCGAGGCCGAGGAACTCGGCTTCAGCCATGCCTGGTTCTACGATACCCAGATGCTGAGCGCCGACTGCTTCGTCGCGATGGGCGCCGCCGCGGTCAAGACGAAGCGGATCCGGCTGGGCACCGGCGTGCTGGTGCCGTCCAATCGCATCGCCCCGGTGACGGCCAACGCGCTGGCGACGCTCAACCAGCTGGCGCCGGGCCGCATAGACTTCGGGGTCGGCACCGGCTTCACGGCGCGGCGCGCGATGGGCTTCGGCGCCATCAAGGTCAAGGACATGGAGACCTACATCAGCCAGGTCTACGGCCTGCTGCGCCGCGAGACCGTCGAGTTCGAGATGGAGGGGCAACCGAAGAAGATCCGCTTCCTCAATCCCGAGCTGCCGCTGTTCAACACCACCGACCCGATCGCGCTGCATCTGTCGGCGTTCGGCCCACGCACCCGATCGCTGACGGCCAAGCTGAAAGCCGGCTGGATCGATTTCGTTGGCAAGGTCGAGGCGGGCGTCAAGGAAGTGCAGGCGATGCGCGCGGTGTGGAGCGAGGCCGGCCACGCGCTGGCCGACCTGCAGGCCACGGCGTTCGCGCTGGGCTGCGTCCTGCGCGAGGGCGAACCCGCCGATTCGGCGCGGGCCATGGCGCAGGCCGGGCCACGCGCCGCGGTGGCGCTGCACCGCGCCGCCGACGAAGTGCTGATGGGCCTGGCACCGACCATGACCATGGTGTCGAAGGGCACGCGCGAGTTGCAGGACTATGTCGCGCTGGCCCGCACCTTCGAGCCCAAGGACGCGCCATGGCTGGAGAACCACCGCGGCCACCTCATGTTCGTCAAGCCGGAGGAACGACCCTTCGTCACCGCCGAGCTGATTGCCAACACGACCTTCACCGCGACCGAAGCCGAGATCTGCGCCCGCATCGAGGCGCTGCGCGCCGCGGGCTATACCCAGTTCACCATCCAGCTCCTCCCCGGCCAGGAGGCCGCGCTGGCCGACTGGGCGCGGATCCGCAAGGCGTTCGCCTGAGCGTCATGCACGATGGTGGCTAGGAGGCCAGCATCGATGCGTCCTCTCTCGAATGACCTGCGTGAGCATGTCGTTGCAGCGGTCGGTGCCGGCGACAGTTGTCGGTCGGTAGCGGCGCGGTTTGGGGTTGTGGCATCGACGGTGGTGAAGTGGTCGCAACCCTACCGGGCGACGGGGTCGGTGACGCCGGCTACGGTCGGCGGCCACCGCGAGACGGTGCTCAATGCCCATGCGGTCCCACGAATTCGAGTTCGCCGCCCAGTTCGGGATTGGCTTCGATGCCTCGTCCTCGAAGTAGTAAACGCACGGCCAGTAGCCGCCCGGATGCGAGTGGAATTCGTTGGCGTGGCCGCTGCGTTTGATGTTCGCCCACATGTTGCCGTGCTTGGTCACGGTAAAGTAACCCGGATGCGGGCCGGCCCCGATGTTGCCCTTGCGGTCCATGGTTACCCGTTTTGCGAGGTTGCAGGCATGGGCCAGCAGCTTGATGGGCGTCGCGCCGCCCCCGCGGTCCATGTCCCAGGTCGACTGCCAGCCGCCCTGATTGAAAGGGTAGGTGCTCTCCTGCACCGTCTCCCGCTTCTCGATGACGCGCCGCAGGTCGGCCGTCAGCGCGGGCGCGTCGGGCACCTCCAGACGGAGTATCAGCGTGGCGAACAGCGGAACGGGTTCACGGACCGTACTTACGGCGGCGGAAAAGGGCAGGTCAGGTGAGTTCGGCAAACGGGCGGATTACCGCATCGCCGAAGCGGGCGAGGTTGTCCTCGAGGTCAGGCAGGAAGGAGCCGACCGGGACCACGATGCGGCCGATGCCCAGCTTCAGGCGTTCCTCGATAGCCGCCCACGGCTCGACCGTCGACCCGGGCAACAGATCCGGACAACCGGCCAGCATCTCGATCGCCGCCGGGTCCCGCCCGGCCTCGACCGCGGCGCGGCGCGCCACCTCTAACAGCGGCGTAGTGTCGACCTGGGCGCCGATCGAGGGGAAGAAGCCGTCGCCCAACCGCCCGGCCCGCCGCGCCGCCGCCTCGGAATGGCCGCCGACGATAATGGGGACGCGGCCGACCGGCTTGGGATTGCAGCTCACACCTTCGAACTTCACGTAGCGGCCCGAGAAGCTGGCGCCGTCCGACGCCCACAGCGCGCGCATGGCGGCAATGTACTCGTCGGCGCGGCGGCCACGCTGTTCGAACGGCGCGCCTAGCGCCTCGAATTCCTCGCGCAGCCAGCCGACGCCGATGCCCAGCTCGAAGCGGCCGCCGCACATCGCGTCGAGCGTGGCGACCTGCTTGGCCAGCACCAGCGGATCGCGCAGCGGCAGGATCAGCACGCCGGTCATGAAGCGCAGGCGGGTGGTCATCGCCGCGGCGCTGGCAATCCAGATCAACGGATCGGGAAAGGCGCTCGACCGCGTCATCGGCAGACGGCCGCCCGCAGCATAGGGGTAGGGCGTGGTGTAGGCGTCGGGATAAACGACGTGATCGATCGCGAAGATCGAGTCGAAACCCGCCGCCTCGGCCGCCCGGGCGACACGTGCCGCGCCGGCGAAGTCCGGAAAGGTGTTGCTGGCGAAGTGCAGGGAGAATTTCACCGTCTCACCAACCCAGCTCTCGACGCAGGTGGGAGACCGCCTCGAGGTGGCGCTCGTGATCGCCGGCGAAGCGCAGCACCAGATGCGTCGCCCCTGCCTGCGCGTAGGCGGCCAGCCACTCGGCCGCGGCGGCTGCCGGACCGGCGAAGCTCATCTGCCGCTTGCGCATCGCGCGTGGGTCCATGCCGTAATAGCCCTGCAGATAGGCGTTCAAGCGCTGGTCGGCACGACCGGCATCGTCGTCGATCGACAGCGTCAGATAGGCCGCCGCCGTAATCGCCGCGGGGTCGCGGCCGGCGGCGCGGGCCGCCGCCGTCACTTCGGCGAACTGCGTCGGGTAGTCCTGCGGCCGGGCGCTGTTGGGAAACCAGCCGTCGAACCGCCGGCCGGCCCGCGCCCGCGAAACGGGGACGGCACCCGCGATCCAGATGGGCGGTCCGCCGGGCCGATGCGGCGTCGGGCCGAGCACAGCATCAGTCATGGTCCAGCGGCCTTCCGTTCCAGGCCGCGGCCAGGTCACGGGCTTGCCGGTCCACAGCGCCCGGCACAGGGCCAGGCCCTCGACCATGCGCCCGACGCGCTTTTCGAACGGCACGCCGGCAGCGGTGAACTCGGCGCGGATGTTGGGGACGTCGGTCGCGATGCCGACGCCGAGGACGAGCCGGCCCTCGGCGATCCGGTCGAGGGTGGCCACCTGCTGGGCCAGCACCACCGGGTTGCGCAGCGCCGGCAGCAGCACCGCGG
>JBILYJ010000539.1:0-3831 GCA_044377795.1 Reyranella sp.
GGAAGAAGCCTGCGGCCGGTACCGAGCCTCCAGTGTAGGACCCGGAGGCCGGATGCTGCGACTGGAAGGCGTTACCAAGAGCTTCGGCGGCAAGAAGGCCGTGGACGGCGTTTCGCTCGTGGTGCCGACGGGCCAGATGGTCGGCGTGATCGGCCGTTCCGGCGCCGGCAAGTCGACCCTCCTGCGCATGATCAACCGCCTGGGCGATCCGACCTCGGGCCGCATCCTGTTCGGCGATACCGACGTCACGGCGCTCCGGGGCCGACCGCTGCGCGCCTGGCGCGCCCGCTGCGCCATGATCTTCCAGCAGTTCAACCTCGCCGGCCGTCTCGACGTGCTGACCAACGTCATGATGGGTCGCGCTTTCCACATGCCACCCACGCGCGCGCTCCTGAAGCTGTGGAACGACGAGGAAAAGGCGCAGGCCCTGTCCGCGCTCGAAAGCCTCGACATGGCCCGGATGGCCGGCCAGCGCGCCGAGACCCTGTCCGGCGGCCAGCAGCAGAGGGTCGCCATCGCCCGCGCCCTTGTCCAGGAACCGGACATCGTTCTGGCCGACGAGCCCATCGCCTCGCTCGACCCGCGCAATACCAAGGTGGTGATGGACGCGCTGCAGCACATCAACCGCCATCTCGGCATCACCGTGGTCTGCAATCTCCACAGCCTCGACCTCGCCCGCTCCTACTGCGACCGGCTGGTCGGCATGGCCGCCGGCCGAGTCGTGTTCGACGACGTGCCGGCCGCGCTCACCGAAGCGACGTCGCGCGAGCTCTACGGGCTCGAGGCCGGTGATGTGATGGGCCATGGGCTGCCGTCGCCCGCGACACTGCCGGTCGGCGCCCAGCCGGGACTCGCCCTCGCAGGCTCCTGAACTCGTTCCCGACGTTTCGCTTCATCAAGGAGAACCAGCCATGCTTACCCGTCGTCACGCGCTCGGCGCCACCCTTGCTGCCTCGTCCCTCGCCCTGGCCGGCACCGCCCATGCCCAGTCGTGGAAGAGCGCCTATCCCGAGCTCGTGCTCGCCGTCGTCCCGGCCGAGAATGCCTCGGGCGTGACCGAGCGCTATGGCCCCTTCGTCGAGTATCTGGCGCAGGCCCTGGGCACCAAGGTGACGCTGCGGGTCGCCAACGACTACGCCGCCGTCATCGAGGGCCAGCGCAACGGCAGCATCCATCTCGCGGGCTACGGTCCGGCGTCCTATGCGCGGGCGATCGTGACCGGCGTCAAGGTCGAGCCCTTCGTCACCACCGTGAACAGCGACGGGACCGTCGGCTACTACTCGGTCTTCTATGTGCGCGCCGACAGCCCGTTCAAGACGATCGACGACGTAAAGGGAAAGAATCTGGGCCTGGTCGATCCGAACTCGATGTCGGGTAACAACGTCCCGCGCTTTGCGCTGAACAAGCTCAAGCTCAATCCCGAGACCTTCTTCGGGCGCGTCACCTACACCGGCAGCCATGAGAACGCCGTGATCGCGCTGCAGCAGAAGACGGTCGATGTCGCCGCCAACTGGTGGAATGCCGAGGACGATTCGAACCTCACGCGTATGGTCAAGAAGGGCCTGGCCAAGCAGGAGGACTTCCGGATCATCTACAAGTCCGACCTGATCCCCAACTCGCCCTTCGCCTATCTCGCCAGCCTGCCGCCCGACCTGAAGGCCGCCATCAGCAAGGCTTTCATGGAATCGCCGACCAAGGCCAAGGCGGTGTTCGACAAGCTGTCGGACGGCAAGGATCGCGAGTTCAAGATCGTCGATGCGCAGTATTACGAGCCCGTGATCGAGCTCATCAAGTTCATCGACGCGCTGCGCAAGCAGAAGAGCTGAGCGGGCCGGGTTTCTCCCTCACGCTCGTCAGGTCTTGAGTACCCACGTCACACGCCTGCCCGAGGCGCAGTTGAGGCCGCTCATGGCGGCCTACGACGCTTCGGTGCGGTCGCGTCGCTGGCACACGCTGCTGATGGTGGCGTGTGTCGCGGCGGCGATGCTTCTCGCGTCGATTTCGGCCGAGGTGTCGCCGGTCAGGTTCCTCGAGAACATCCATCGCTTTCCCAGCTACATCATCCGCCTGTTCTATCTCGAGAACGGCCAGCCCGTCTGGACGGACTTCGGGGAGTGGTTCTGGGGTCTGGGCCGCTGGCTTCGGCAGCTCTGGGAGACCCTGCTGATGGCCTATGTCGGCACGCTGCTGGGGGCGCTGGCGGCCTCGTGCCTCGCCTTCCTGGGGGCGGCGAACGTGGCACCGGCGCGCTGGGTCCGCCTGGTGGTGCGCCGCTTCTGCGAACTCTGCCGCACCGTGCCGGAACTGGTCTTCGCCCTGCTGTTCGTGATCGCCTTCGGCCTCGGGCCCATGGCGGGCGTCCTGGCGGTCGTCATCCACACTTTGGGCGCGCTCGGCAAGCTGTTCGCCGAGGTCGTTGAGAACATCGACATGAAGCCGGTCGAGGGTGTGTCTTCGACGGGCGCCGCCTGGCACGTCGCGATGCGCTTCGGCGCGCTGCCGCAGGTCATGTCGAATTTCGTCAGCTACGCGCTGCTGCGCTTCGAGATCAACGTGCGTGGCGCCGCCGTCATGGGCTTCGTCGGCGCGGGCGGCATCGGCCAGGACCTGATCGAGGCGATCCGCAAGTTCTACTATTCCGACGTCTCCGCCATTCTGGTGATGATCCTGCTCACCGTCGCGATCATCGACAGCCTGACTTCCCTGCTGCGTCATCGCCTGATCGGTCTCGAAGGAAAGAACTGATGGACGCCGTTCGCGACCGCTATCCCGAGCATTTCCGGCGCTTCGGGCCGCAGCGCCTGCCCATGATCGTCGTGGCGAGCGCGATGCTCGCGCTTCTCCTGTACGGCATGCAGGTCCTGGGCTTCTTCGACGGCAAGCTCCTTTCGGGCATGGGCCGGCTGGTCGAGATTGCCGGCTTGATGATGCCGCCCGATCCAGGGTCGTGGGCGCATGCGCGTGCCTATGGCATGGCGCTGATCGAGACGGTGGCCATTGCGCTGCTGGGGACCCTGTCGGCGGCGATCCTCGCGCTACCGGTCGGCCTGCTTGCCGCGCGCAACGTCACCGCCCAGCGCATCGTGCGTTTCCTCGCCCGCCGCTCGCTCGACACGATCCGCAGCGTCGACATTCTCATCTGGGCCCTGATCTGGATCAACGTCGTGGGGCTCGGACCCTTCGCCGGCGCACTCGCCATCATGACCTCCGACATCGGCAGCTTCGGCAAGCTGTTCTCCGAAGCGATCGAGGCGGCCGACCGCAAGCCGGTGGAGGGCATCGCCTCGGCCGGCGGCAGTCACTTCATGGGTATCCGCTTCGGCATCCTGCCCGAGGTGTTTCCGGTGCTGGCGAGCCAGGTCCTCTACTACTTCGAGTCCAACACCCGCTCGGCCTCCATCATCGGCATCGTCGGCGCGGGCGGCATCGGCCTGCATCTCGCCGAGGCGATCCGGACGCTGGAGCTGCAACAGACCTCCTTCATCATCCTGATGATCCTGGTCACGGTAGCGGCGATCGACCTGGTGTCCAGCCAGCTCCGCTTTGCCATGATCGGCCGGCGTGCAGGGCCCGGAAAGTGAACGATCCGTCCACTGAAGCGGCCCGCTACGCGCTCTACTACGCGCCGCGCGCGGAGGAGCCGCTGGCCGTGGCCGCCAGTCGATGGCTGGGACGGAATGCGGATACGGGCGAGGCCCGCGAACTCGTCCCGGTGAGCGGCGTTCCCCATGAGCGCCTGTCGGCGATCGTCGCCGATCCGCGGCTCTATGGCTTCCATGGCACGCTGAAGCCGCCGATCGTGCTGGCCGGGGGTGCGACCGAGCGCGACTT
>JBILYJ010000086.1:0-14638 GCA_044377795.1 Reyranella sp.
ATGCCGAGCTTGCGGTCGACCACCATGCCGGTGGCGACGACCACCGCGTCGTAGGACTGGATGATCTCGTCCCAGGACAGGTCCCGCCCGATCTCGATGTTGCCCGCGAAGCGCAGGTCGGGCTGGGTGAGCAGCCGGTCGAACTGGCGGACCACGGCCTTGGTGCCCTGATGGTCGGGGGCGACGCCCGCCCGCACCAGGCCGAACGGCGTCGGCAGGCGGTCGATGATGTCGATGCGAAGGTCGGGCCGGCCGCGCAGCAGCCCGTCCGCGGCATAGAAACCGGAAGGTCCGGCGCCGATGATGGCAACCCTGTGAGTCATGACGGCCCGCTTAGCATATGATGGGCGCATGGCTAAATATGCAAAACTCAAACAGCTCGGGCACGAGACGCCCGTCCCCGCCTCTCCCGCCGAGGCCCTCCTCGAAACGGTGCCCAACCCGCACCCGGGCACGCTCTATCTCGCCCGCTTCACGCAGCCCGAGTTCACCTCGCTCTGCCCGGTGACCGGCCAGCCCGATTTCGCCCATCTCGTGATCGACTATGTGCCGCGCGCGAAACTGGTCGAGAGCAAGTCGCTGAAGCTCTATCTCAACAGCTTCCGCAACGAGGCGTCCTTCCACGAGGACTGCACCGTGGGCATCGGCAAGCGGCTGGTGAAGGAGCTGGCGCCGCGCTGGTTCAGGATCGCGGGCTACTGGTATCCGCGCGGCGGCATGCCGATCGACGTGTTCTGGCAGACCGCCGTGCCGCCCAAGGGCCTGTGGCTTCCCGACACCGGCGTGGCGTCCTATCGCGGCCGGGGTTGATGGCCGGGCTGCCGCCCCGTCCCAAGCGGCCGCCGAAGCCGGCAACGCCGCGCGAGCTGCGCGACGCGATTGGGGCCAAGGCGCTGGAGCTCGGCTTCGACGCCGTGGCCTTCGCGCCGGCGCAGCTTTCGCCCGAGGCACGGAAGCTGCGCATGGAGCGGATGGAAGCGTTCCTGGCGCGCGGCTTCCAGGGCGACATGGGATGGCTGGTCGACCGCGCCGAGCAGCGTATCGATCCCTCGACCCTGTGGCCCGAGGCGCGCACGGTCGTTTCCGTTGCACTTAACTACGGGCCGGCCGGTGACCCGCGCTTCACCCTCGAGGAGCGCGAGCGCGGGGCGGTCTCGGTCTATGCGCAGGGCCGCGACTATCATGACGTGATGAAGAGCCGGCTGAAGCAGCTCGGCCGCTTCATCTGGGACACCTATCATCACAGCCTGAAGGTCTTCGTCGACACCGCGCCGCTGATGGAGAAGCTCGCGGCGCAGCAGGCGGGCCATGGCTGGCAAGGCAAGCACACCAACCTGGTGTCGCGCCGCTTCGGCTCGTGGCTGTTCCTGGGCGAACTGCTGCTGTCGATCGAACTGCCGCCCGACGACCCCGAGACCGACCATTGCGGCCAGTGCCGCGCCTGCCTCGAGTCCTGCCCGACCAACGCCTTCCCCGCGCCCTATCAGCTCGATGCGCGGCGCTGCATCTCCTATCTCACCATCGAACATGCCGGCCCGATCGATCGCGAGTTCCGGACGGCGCTGGGCAACCGCATCTATGGCTGCGACGACTGCCTGGCCGCCTGCCCGTGGAACAAGTTTGCACAAAACGCACGCGAGGCTGCCTTCACGCCGCGCGCCGAGCTTCAGGCGCCGCTGCTGGCCGAGCTGGCGACGCTCGACGACGCGACCTTCCGCACGCGCTTCTCCGGCACCGCCGTGAAGCGCATCGGCCGCGACCGCTTCCTGCGCAACGTCGCCTATGCGCTGGGCAACAGCGCCGCGCCCGCCACCGCCCTGCCCGCCATCGCGCGCCTGCTGACCGACACCTCGCCCCTGGTGCGCGGCGCCGCCGTCTGGGCCCTCTCGCAACTCGCGCCCGAAGAGGCGGCGCGGCGCGGTCAAACGACTGATGAAGCCGATGCCGGCGTCCGCGCCGAATGGGCGGCGGTGATCCTGCGCTTGGAAGCCTTGAAAAAGGGGTCGTCGTCCTGAGCGGAGCGCCCCCTCGGAAGACCTCGGGGCAGGCTCCGTCGCGTAGTCGAAGGACCTGTTTTCGCTTCGACACACCGTGCGTCGGAAAAGAGGTCCTTCGACTGCGCCGCCCTACGGGCGGCTCCGCTCAGGACGACGAGTGATTTTTGGTACTTGACCGCCCACTACCGCCGCTCGCGGAAGAACGCCCGCAGCAGCTCGCCTGCCTCGCTTTCGCCGACGCCGGGATAGAGCTCGGGGCGGTGGTGGCAGGTCGGCTGGTCGAAGATGCGCGGGCCCTGCTCGATGCCGCCGCCCTTGGGATCGGCCGCGCCCCAATAGACCCGCCGCAATCGCGCGAAGGAAATCGCCTGGGCGCACATGGGACAGGGTTCCAGGGTAACGTAGAGGTCGCACCCGACCAGGCGTGGCGAGCCCAGCGCGGCAGCCGCGGCGCGGATCGCCAGCAATTCGGCATGGGCCGTCGGGTCCTTCAGCTCCTCGGTGCGGTTGCCGGCTTCCGCCAGCACCGCCCCGTCAGGTCCGACGATCACGCAGCCGATCGGCACCTCGCCGCGCGCGCCGGCCGCGCGGGCGGTGGCGAGGGCTCTCTCCATAGGCGTCGACTTGGCAAAATCAGGCATCGCGGCCGCACTATAGCGCGCGGGGCTGCGCGCGCGTATCTTGGCCCGCATGCCCCGTCCCCTGATCGGAGTCACCCTGGATGCTGAAAAGCCAGGCGGATACTCCAAGTTTCCCTGGTATGCGCTGCGCCAGAACTACCTCGACGCGATCGACGCGGCGGGTGGTCTGGCGGTGGCGCTGCCGCACGAACCCGACCGGGTCGCCGACTATCTGGAGCGCATCGACGCGCTGGTGGTGACCGGCGGCGCCTTCGACGTCGACCCGTCCTACTATGGCGGCGGCGCGAAGCATTCGACAGTGGTCACCAAGGACCGCCGCACCGCCTTCGAGTTCGGCGTGACCAAGGGTGCGCTGGCGCAGAACAAGCCGGTGCTGGGCATCTGCGGCGGCCAGCAGCTCCTGCACGTCGTGCTGGGCGGCAAGCTGATCCAGCACATTCCCGACGCCATCGAAGATGCGCTGGCGCACGAGCAGCCCAACCCGCGCGACGAGCCCGGCCACGTCGTGAAGGTGGCAAAGGGCACGCAGCTCCACGGTATCGTCTGCGCCGAGGAGCTGCAGGTGAACAGCGCCCATCACCAGGCCGCCGCCGATTCGCCCGCCGGCATTGTCGTCAATGCCACCGCGCCGGACGGCGTGATCGAGGGCATCGAAGCCCCCGCCTACCGCTTCTGCATCGGCGTTCAGTGGCATCCTGAATTCTTGATCTCCGAAGGCGACGCGAAATTGTTCCGCGCCTTCCTGGGAGCGGCGGGGACAAAGTGAACGAACAACCCGTCAAGGAAGGCGAGCGCATCGCCAAGCGCCTGGCGCGCGCGGGCCTGTGCTCGCGCCGCGATGCCGAACGCTGGATCGAGGAAGGCCGGGTCAAGGTCGACGGCAAGGTGCTGGAGACTCCGGCCTGCGTCGTCACCGACAGAAGCGTCATCGAGGTCGACGGCAAGCCGTTGCGCGCCGCCGACCGGGCGCGCATGTGGCGCTATCACAAGCCGCCGAGCGAGATGGTGACGGCGCGCGATCCCGAGGGACGCCGCACCATCTTCGAATCGCTGCCCAAGGGCATGCCGCGCGTGGTCACGATCGGCCGCCTCGACTACATGTCGGAAGGGCTGCTGCTGCTCACCAACGATGGCGGGCTCGCACGCCAGCTCGAACTGCCGGCCAACGGCTGGACGCGCCGCTATCGCGCCCGTGTGCACGGCGGCGTCGACGAGGCGAAGCTCGCTGAACTCGCCAACGGCATCACCATCGAGGGCGTGCGCTATGGTCCCATCCAGGCGAGCCTCGACCGCCAGCAGCGCTCCAATGCCTGGATCGACATCTCGCTGGCCGAGGGCAAGAACCGCGAAGTCCGCCGCGTGCTGGCTCATCTCGACCTGCCGGTGGTGCGCCTGATCCGCGTCGCCTTCGGGCCCTTCCATCTCGGCGAACTGGAGCGCGGCCTTGTCGACGAGATCCCGCCGCAGGCGCTCGACACGCTGCTCGGCGTGAAGCGGCCGCCGCGCAAGGAAGGCTGGGCCAAGCCTAAGCCAACGCCGGCGCGCACCAAGCGGCGGAAACACTGATGATCCGTATCATCGGCGGCAAGCATCGCGGCCGCATGCTCGAAACGCCGGAGGGCGATGCGACGCGGCCCACCGCCAACCGCGCCCGCGAGTCCCTGTTCAACATCCTGGTCCATGCGCGCTGGCGCGACGACGAGGACGGCGGTACCTCACCGCTGATCGAGGCGCGCGTGCTCGACGCCTATGCCGGCTCCGGCGCGCTGGGCCTCGAGGCGCTGTCGCGCGGCGCGGCCCATGTCACCTTCCTCGACAACGAGGCCGCCGCGGTCAAGGCGATCGGCGAGAACCTGCGCAAGCTCGGCGAAGCCGGCGCGGCCAAGGTCGTGCGCGCCGATGCGACAAGACCGCCGCCGTCACGCGAAGCCTGCGATCTCGTCTTCCTCGACCCGCCCTATCGCTCGGGCCAGGCGCCTGCGGCGATCGCCGCCCTCGCCGCGGCCGGCTGGATGACGGCGGGCTGCATCGTCACGGTCGAGCTGGCGCACAACGAGGACCTGTTGCCGCCGGATGGCTTCGAGGCGATCGACGAACGCCGCTACGGCGCCGCCAAGATCGTGATCCTGAAGCGGACGGCATGAAACTCACGGCGCCGCTCTACATGCTGCGCCATGGCGAGACCGCCTGGAACACCGAACGGCGCATGCAGGGCAGCAAGAACTCCGATCTGACCGCCCGCGGCCGCATCCAGGCGCTGGCGATGGGCCGCACGCTCAAGCGCGAGCTCGATCGCGCGCCCGGCCCGACGATCTTCCTGCGCAGCCCGCTCGGACGCACGCGCGAGACCTCGGAGATCGTCGGCCAGGAGCTGGGGCTCTCCCCCTCCGACTGGCGCGATGACATCCGGCTGGCCGAACTCTCCTACGGCAGCTGGGAAGGCTTCTCCTGGGCCGAGATCGAGATCGATCATCCGACGGCGCTCGCCGACTGGCGCGCCGATCCGCACGGCTATTGTCCGCCCGGCGGCGAGACTCATGCCGATCTTCGCCTGCGCTGCGAGACCATGCTGGCGGGCATCGCCGCCACCAACACGCGCACCGTGGTAGTGAGCCACGGCGTCAGCGGCGCGGTCGTACGCGGTCTCCATCTCGGGCTCGACGCACGCGCCATGTTCGTTCTGGAGAAGCCGCAGGACGCCTTCTTCCGCCTGCTCGACGGAAGCGAGCACCGGATCACCTGCGACCTGTGATCGTAACTGGGTGCCGGCTATAAGCGCCGGCATGAACGAGGAAGCGCAGACGACGACGACGAGCCGGATGACATGGGCTGGGGAAGCCCGCGCCACGCTCGTGCTCGCCTGGCCGCTCATCCTCACCAATCTCGCGCAGACCCTGATGACCGCGACCGACGTGGTGACGATGGGCTGGCTCGGCCCCGATGCGCTGGCCGCCGGCGCACTGGGCGCCAACCTCTATTTCGCGACCATGATCTTCGGGCTCGGCCTCACCACGGCCACCGCACCGATGATCGCGCGCGAGCTCGGCCGCAAGGGCCATTCGGTGCGCGACGTGCGCCGCACCGTGCGCCAGGGCATGTGGATGGCCGCGGGTGTCACCGTGCCGATCTGGATCGTGCTGTGGCAGAGCGAGGCGATCCTGCTGGCGATGGGCCAGCAGCCGGCGCTCGCGAAGTCGGCCGCGGACTATGTGCAGGCGCTGCAATGGTCGCTGCTGCCGTTCTTCTTCTTCCTCGTGCTGCGCTCCTTCGTCTCGGCGCTGGAGCGGCCGCTGTGGGCGCTCGCCGCGGGCGTGGCGGGTGTCGTCGCCAACGCCGCGATGACCTGGTGCCTGATCTTCGGCAACCTCGGCTTTCCGCGTCTCGGGCTGGTCGGCGCCGGCGTTGCCACAACGCTCGCCGACACGCTGATGTTCGTGCTGCTCGCGGCCGTCGTCCTCACCGACCGCAAGTTCCGCCGCTACCACCTGTTCGGCCGCTTCTGGCGCGCCGACTGGCCACGCTTCCGCGAACTCTGGCATCTCGGCCTGCCGATCGGCGCGACCCTGGTGTTCGAGGTCGCCGTCTTCAACGGCGCGACGTTCCTGATGGGCCTTATCGGCGCCGCCGCGCTGGCGGCGCACTCGGTCTCCATGCAGCTCGCCTCGCTCTCCTTCATGGTGCCGCTGGGTCTCGCCCAGGCCGCGACCGTGCGGGTCGGCCGCGCCTTCGGTGCGCATGACAGGGAGGGCATCCGCCGGGCCGGCTGGACGGCCTACGTCATGGGCGTGGGCTTCATGGCGCTGACGGGGCTGGCGATGGTCCTCATGCCACGCACGCTGGTCGGTCTGTTCCTCGACCTCGACATGCCGGCCAATGCCCCCGTCATCGAACTCGCGGTGAGCTTCCTGATGGTCGCGGCGCTGTTCCAGGTGGCCGATGGCGGCCAGGCGGTGGCGGCCGGCATGCTGCGCGGCCTGCACGATACGCGCGTGCCGATGGTCTATGCCGGCATCGGCTACTGGGGCATCGGCCTGCTGCTGGGCGTCGGGCTCGCCTTCCAGGGCGGACTGGCCGGCTTCGGCCTGTGGATCGGGCTGGCCACCGGCCTCACCGTCGTGGCGCTGCTGCTCCTCGTCCGCTGGCTGCGGCGCGAGCAGCTGTGCCTCGTCAGCTTCGGCTGAGCCGCGCGGTGCGGCGGCAGCCGCTGGTCTCGCTGACGACCAGGCTCTGGCCATCGCCCCGCGCGGTGAGCTGCATGCGCTGGTGAGTGGGGCCCTTCACCGAGGCGAGGCTCAGGAGATTGAATGGCGCCCCCACCTTGGCCACGCCGTGGATCTGCCACAGGCCGGGGCCCGGCGGCGGCGGCGCCGACTTGTTGGGATTGGGCACCGGGCCGCGCGCGGTCGTGTCGTAGGCCGAGCCGTCGACGAAGCCCGATTCGATGGTGAGCAGGTAGTCGAGCGGCGCATTGCACGAGCCGCCGTCGCTGGTGCCGCGCCAGGTGCCGTCGAGCGGCGAGGCCGGCGCGGGCGTCGGCGTTCCGGAGGGTGGCGTGGCAGAGGGCGGCGCGGGCGCGCGGGTCTGCGCCGAGGCCCCGCTTGCAGCCACGCCGGCGATCAGGAGCAGCGCGAGAAACTTCTTCATCGTCTTCCGAACAGCCGCTCGATGTCGGCCAGCTTGAGTTCGACATAGGTCGGGCGGCCATGATTGCACTGGCCGGAATGCGGTGTCGCCTCCATCTGGCGCAGCAGCGCGTTCATTTCCTCGACGGTCAGACGGCGGCCGGCCCGCACCGAGGTGTGGCAGGCGAGCGTGCCGCAGACCTCCTCGACCTTCTCCTTGAGCGACAGATGATCGCCCATCTCGGAAAGCTCGTCGGCCAGGTCGCGCACCAGGCCCTGGATGTCGACTTCGCCCAGAACGGCGGGTGTCTCGCGCACTACCACGGCACCCAGGCCAAACGGCTCCAGCACCAGGCCCATGTCGGCCAGTTCGGCAGCGCGTTGCGTGAGCCGCCGCGCGCCGTCCTCGCCGATCTCGACCACCTCCGGCAGCAGCAGCGCCTGCCGCTTCACGCCCTCGGCCTCGAGCTGGGTCTTCAGCCGCTCATGGACCAGGCGCTCATGCGCGGCATGCTGGTCGACGATCACGACGCCCTGGTCGGTCTGGGCGACGATGTAGGTCTCGTGGAGCTGCGCGCGCGCCACGCCCAGCGGATAGTTGCCGGGCGCGATGTTGGCAGGCTGCTCCTCGACCCGCGCCGACAATCCATCGAGCGGCGCCATGAATTGCATCGCCGCCTCGGCAAGCCCGCGCGGGACGGACGAATAGCCGCCGCCACTTCTCCCACCCATGGGCAGCGGCGTCGCGAACCCCGTATGCGGACGGAAGGCGCCGAGCGCCGCATCGGACACGGTCGTGCTGGCGCGATGACCCGCCGCCGACAGCGCGGTGCGCAGGGCGCCCACGATCATGCCGCGCACGATGCCGGCGTCGCGGAAACGGACCTCGGTCTTGGCCGGGTGGACGTTGACGTCGACCATCTCGGGCGGCGCCTCGAGGAACAGCGCCACCATGGGATGGCGGTCGCGCGCCAGGAAATCCTGGTAGGCACCACGCACCGCGCCCGCCAGCAGCTTGTCGCGCACCGGGCGTCCGTTGACGAAGAGATACTGGTGCTGGCCGGTCGGCCGGTTCAGCGTCGGCAGGCCCGCGAATCCGGTGAGGCGAAAGCCCTCGCGGTTGGCGTCGATCGCCACGGCATTGTCGGCGAACTCGCGCCCCATTATCGCGGCCAATCGTTCCAGCCGCGCCGCATCGGCCGACAGGAGCGAGCCCTTGGCGGCGGCGAGGTCGATCAGCGCCCGCTCCTCGCTCTCCAGCCGGAAGGCGACCTCGGGATGCGCCATGGCCAGCCGGCGCATCGCGTCGGCGACATGGCCCGACTCGGTGCGCGGCTCCTTCAGGAACTTGAGCCGCGCCGGCGTCGCGAAGAACAGCTCGCGCACTTCCACGCGCGTGCCCTGCGGATGCGCGGCGGGCCGCGGCTCGCCCTTGGCGCCGCCGTCGATCTCGAGACTCCAGGCGGTATCGGCGCCGGCCGGGCGAGAGGTGATGGTGAAGCGGCTGACCGAGGCGATCGAGGGCAGCGCCTCGCCGCGAAACCCCAGCGTGCGAATGTCGGTCAGGTCGTCGTCGGGCAGCTTGGAGGTGCAGTGGCGTTCGACCGCGAGACGGAGCTCGTCGGGCGACATGCCGATCCCGTCGTCGACCACGGAGATGAAGGTGCGGCCACCCTCCTTCAGGGTCACCGCGATACGCCGCGCGCCGGCATCGAGCGCGTTCTCGACCAGCTCCTTCACGGCGCTCGCCGGACGCTCGACCACCTCGCCTGCGGCGATGCGGTTGACGAGCGTCGAGGGCAGGCGACGCAGGGTGCGGATGGCGCTCATGGCGCCGTCATTTTAGGGCGTTTCCGCTTCAAGTTCACACACCATCCTCATCCTGAGGAGCACGCCAAAGGCGTGCGTCTCGAAGGATGGGCACCAACGTGGTGCGGGTACCCACCCTTCGAGATGCGGCCCTGCGGGCCGCTCCTCAGGGTGAGGTCATTGCTGGAAAGCGATCTGATTCGTTCTGAACGGGGACAGTCTAGGGCCGGCGGCCTGTGGAAGATACGCGGGCGGCGAGATACTGGCGGGTCAGGATCTTGCCTTCCTCGACCGCCGGCTGGTCGAAGGCGTCGACGCCCAGCAGATGGGCGGCAAACATCGTCTCCAGCATGTAATGCATCATCAGGGCGCCCATCACCCTCTCGTCGAGTGTGGCGATCCGCATGACGCGCGTCGGCCGGCCGTTCTTGACCAGGGTCACGGCCGTGGCTTCGGCCTCGGCCAGCAGGAGATCGCCCAGCGACTGGTTCTCGAGATAGGCCAGCGCCTTGTCGCCGCCGAGCGACGCCGGCGCGATCGGCTTGCCCTTGCCCGCGGTGTCGAGGATCAGCACGGTGAACATCTTGTCTGCCGGCCCGCCGAGATAGAGCTGGAGCTGGCTGTGCTGGTCGACCGTGCCCATGGCGCGCACCGGCGTCGTGCCGTTGCCGCCTTTGCCCAGGCTCTCGGCCCAGAGCTGGCGATACCAGAAGCCGAAATAGCCCAGCCGGTCGCAATAGGGCATCAGCACCGTGGTGCCGATGCCACGCTCCCGGGCGAGCCCGACCGAGAGCGCCGCGCCGACGGCCGGCGGCAGATCGCGGGCATCGCTGGCCTGCAGGACCGGGTCGAGCACGCTCGCCGCGCCCTCGCGTACCGCGCCGACATCGAGGCCGGCGATCATGGCGGGCAGCATTCCGACCAGCGACAGGACCGAGAAGCGTCCACCCACCTTGGGATCATGATCCAGGATCGGGCAGCCGATGCGGGCGGCCAGGCGGCTCAGCGCATTGTCGCTCGGCTCGGTGATGGCGATGACGTGCTCGGCGAGCTTGTCCCTGCCGACCCTGGCTTCGAGCTCCGGCAGCAGCGTGAGGAACTGGGTCAGCGTCTCGGCCGTGGTGCCGGACTTGGAGATGACGATCAGGCCGGTGCGGGCCAGCGGCAGGCGCGCCGCCAGCTCGGTGAACGTCGAGGGATCGACATTGTCCATGAACCACAGTTTCGGCCGCCCGTTCTGGGGCCCGAAACCCTGGTCCTTCAGTGCGACGAGAGTCTGGCCGCCCAGGCTCGACCCCCCGGTGCCCAGCACGATCACATGCTCGAAACGGGCAAAGCGCTCGGCATGCGGCTTCAGCAGCGCAAGGTCGTCGCGCGTGCCCGGCAGGCTGAGCAGCGGCAAGGTGCCGTCGGCCTTCCACTGCCGGAACTTGTCGAGCGCCTTCGTGGCGTGCGCGAGTTCGCGGTCAAGCGCGGCGCGAGGCAGTCCCTGCTTGCCGACCTTGCTTTCGAGCGCGTCGTCGATCACGTGGCAGTAGAACATGCGAAGCTGGTCCTCAGGGTTCGGGTATGACGCCGACAGGCTTGCCGACCACCACGGTGGTCAGCGCCTCGTCGCGCAGTAGACGCTTTGCGACCTTGCGAACATCATCCAGCGTGACCGCGGCGATCAGCGCCGCGCGCCGCGTCATGTGGTCGGGTGACAGCCCGTCGATCTGCATGGAATGCAGCAACCCTGCGATCGAGCCCGACGAATCGAGCGAGAGCGCCAGCGCGCCCGTCAGGTAGGTCCTGGCGTCGGTCAACTCGGCCGCGGTGACGCCTTCGGTACGCATCCGCCCCATCTCGGCACGGATCACCTCGATCGCCTCCGCAATGCGTTCATTGGCACTGCCGGTGGACATCACCAGCAGCGCGGCGCGCTTGTAGGTCCGCAGGCCGCTCGACACGCTGTAGGCCAGCCCGCGCTTCTCGCGCACCTCGTTGAACAGCCGCGACTGCTGGCCGCCGCCGCCCAGCACGTGGTTCATGACCAGCGCAGCGTACCAGTCGGGATCGTCGCGCGGGATGCCGGGAACGGCCATCAGCGCCGAGCTCTGCGGCACCGGCCGTTCGACGACCACGACACGAGGTTTGGTCGGCGGCACCCACTGCGGCGGCAGCGCTGGCGGCGTGCCCGTGGGCAGCATGCCAAACGACCGGTCGAGTTGGCCCGCCAGCTCGGCCTCGCCGATATCGCCGACCACGGCGACGATCAGGCCGTTGCGCAACAGCAGCTCCGCCACCCGCTTCTTCAGGAGTTCCGGCGTCGCGGCCGCGAGCCCCTCGGGCGTGCCGTCGGGATCGGCGGCATAGGCATGGCCGGCGAACAGCGTCTCCATCAGCGTCCGGCCCGCCACCGAGCCGGGACGCTGGGCCGCCTGGTTGAGGCTCGCGATGGTCTGCGCCCGGCGCTGCGCCACCATGTCGGCATCGAAGCGCGGCTCGGTGAGGGCCAACCGCAGCAGCTCGAAGCCCTCGTCGCGATTGCCCGACAGGACGCGCAGCGATCCGCTGAGCCGGTCGAGCGAGGCATTGAAGCCCAGCGACGCGGCGGCGTCTTCCTGGCGCTGGCGGAAGGCTTGCGCATTCATCGAACCCGCGCCATCGGTCAGCAGGCCCGCCATCAGGTCGGTGATGCCGGCCTGCCCGGCCGGATCGGTGGCGGTACCGCCGGAGAACGAAAAGGAGAGCGCCACCACAGGCGTGCTCTTGTCCTCGACCAGCCAGGCCTTGATGCCGAGCGGCGTCGTGATCTTCCTGATCTCGATCGCGCCCGCCACGGCCGGCAGGAGCACGAACAGGCCGGCGAGCGCGGCCGCGAGCGCGCGAACCCGCTTCATCCGCCCCTCGCGGCCGGCGTGAGCAGTGCCGTCACGGCGCCGTCGTCACGCCAGACATGCCGGGCGGCGGCCACCACCTCGTCGCGTGTGACGGTGGAAATTCGCTGCGGCCAGGCGTCGACATCGGCCACGGTGCTGCCGGTGCTGAGTGCCGTGCCGTAGATGCGCGGGCCGCTCGCCAGCGAATCCTGCGAGTAGATCGCGGCGGCCAGGAGCTGGTTCTGCGCGCGCTCGACCTCCTCGGCCGTGACGCCGCCGTCGAGCAGCTTCTTCATCTCGGCCGTCACCGCCTCCTCGACATCCTCGATGCTGCGCGACTTCGCGGGATGCACGCCGATGTCGAACGAGGTGAGACCGAGGCTCGACGGGCCGTAGGACGCCCAGGCCGAGAGGCCGATCTTGCGCTCCTGCACCAGCACGCGCGACAGGCGGCTGGTCTCGCTGCCTCCGAACAGGCGGGCCAGCACCTGCAGCGCATAGGCATACTTCGTCTCGCCGACGCGGTAGGACGGCGCCAGCCACAGCCGCGACCAGCGCGGTTCGGCGACGCGCGCATCGGCGCGGTTCACCTTCTGCGGCAGGTCGGTGCCGCCCAGCGAGGGACGCAGACGCGGCCCGATCTCGCGGCTGCCGATCGGGCCGTAATACCGCTCCGCCAGTTTCTGTACCTGCTCCGCCGTCGTGTCGCCGGCCACGATCAGAATGGCGTTGTTCGGCGCGTAATGGCGGCGATAGAAGCTTGCGAGGTCCGCGACGCCGAGCCTGCGGATGTCGTCGGCATAGCCGATGACCGGCATGGCATAGGGCTTGTGCAGTCCGTAGAGCCGCTCGCGCACCGCCTCGTCGAGCAACGACGCCGGCACGTTGTCGGTGCGCATGCGGCGTTCCTCGAGGATGACCTGCCGCTCGGGCACGATCTCGCGCTCGGTGAGGCGGACGTTGGTCATGCGGTCGGCTTCCATGCGCATGACCAGTTCGAGCTGCTCGGCTGCAATGGTCTGGTGGTAACCCGTCGAATCGAACGTCGTGTAGGCGTTGTCGCGGCCGCCGTTGCGCGAGACGATGCGCGAGAACTCGCCGGCCGGCACCTGGTCGGTGCCCTTGAACATCATGTGTTCGAGGAAATGCGCGGCACCAGTATGGCCGAACGTCTCATCGGCGCTGCCGACCTTGTAGACCACGACCTGTGTGACGATCGGCGCGCGCCGCGACGGCAGCACGATGGCCTGCAGTCCGTTGGCAAGCGTGAAGGTCTCGGCGTTGCGCTTGCCGACGGCGAAAAGCTTCGCGAGCGCCGGGCCGGACGGAGCAAGAGCCGCGCCCGCGAGGAGGCCGGCGAACAGGGCGCGGCGGCCGGTGAGCGGGAGCGAACTCAGAAGATGCCTTCGAGCAGGCCGCGCTTGCGACGGGTGATGGTGGGCGTCGGGCCGGCGGCCGGCTGACCGGAAGCCTGGGCGTCACGGATGCGCTGCTGCTCCTGGACCGGATCGACCAGCACGCCCGGCGGCGGCGAGTCCTGCCAGAAGATCAGGCCGCTGATGAACGACTTGTCGCTCTCGGCCAGTGTCTTGGTGTCGGTGTTGACCTGTCCACGGATGTTGGGGTCGATGCCGCCCTTGCCGGCGCGGGCGACCAGCGTCTGCTCGGCACTGCTGCCGGATCGCGGCGCATCGGGTCCGGCATTGACGCGGGCCTGGGTGCGGCCGGCCAATGCCGGCGACAGCGCCTCCTTGGCCTGATCGGCGGGCGTGACTTCCTGGGGACGCGGCTCGCCCGGCCGCGGCGGCCGCAGCTCGGCATTTGGCGGCATGGTCAGCGGCGAATGCGAGACGATCTTGAACTCGTCGGGCGACGTCTTCTTGCTGCCGCCGATATTGTCGAAGGCGCCGCAGCCGCCGAGCGCGAGGGTACCGCAGGCCAGGAGAGCCAATGGAAGCGAGGGGAGAGTCGGTTTCATCGTCCGTCCTTGGTCTTGAACTTTTGTCTGCCGATCATGGCCGCTTCAGGGCGCCGATTTCTTTTCGCTTTGCAGCGAATCGATCAGCATGAGCCCGACTCCGACGACGATCGCCGCATCGGCGACATTGAAGGCTGGCCAATGCCACCGGCCAATGTGGAAATCGGCGAAATCGAACACCGCGCCCCAGCGGGCGCGGTCGATAACATTGCCGATGGCTCCCCCCATGACAAGGCCGATGCCCCATCCGGTCAGGGGGCGGTCGGTTCGCCGCAGCCACACGAACAGGCCGATGCAGACGGCAATCGCGACGCCCGACAGGAGCCAGGGCGGCAACGCCTGGTCGCCGCCGAACAGGCCGAAGCTGACGCCGCGGTTCCAGACGATGACCAGCCGGAAGAAGCCGTCGACCACCGGCACGATGGCGCCGGCCTTGAGCAGGAACCCGAGCAGGAGCTGCTTGGAGACCTGGTCCGCCACCAGGGTGACGACGAGCAGGACCATCGCCTGGCGGTCGATCGGCCTCATGCTGCAACCGCCTCCTCGCAGCGCCGGCAGATCAGCGGATGGGCAGGCGACTTGCCGACCTCTTCCAGAACCTGCCAGCACCGGGCGCACTTCGTGCCGTCGGCAAGGGTCGGCACCACGGCAACACCGGCCACGTCGGGCAGGGTGAAGGCGCCGGCCGGCGCCGCGCCCCCGTCGCGCTCGCCGCCGGCGGTGATGCCGG
>JBILYJ010000639.1:0-2861 GCA_044377795.1 Reyranella sp.
CGGCTCGTCGGCCACCGGCGGTGGCCTGGCGAACAGCCGAAACTTGCGGCCATCGATCTCGACCTCGCTCCCCTCCGGGGAGCGGCGCCCGCCATTGCCCAGAGTGGCGACGAACTCGTTCACGGCCTGCGCGGCAGGCTTCGCCTGTTTCCAGATCAGCGACGACTTGGGCACGTTGCGGAACGCAGCCCCGGCCTGCGTCGCGCGGACGATCTCGTCGCCGAGGCCCAGCCGCTTGGCGCCGTAGATCAGCTCCTGGGTCAGCCCAACCACGTCCTCGCGGGACATGAAGAAATACTGCAGCAGCGCCGTGTCGTTGGTCAGCGCGGCCAGACGCTCGCTCCAAAAACCCTCGACGCCGGCGGCGAAGCGGGTCGGCATGTCGGCCTGCGTCGAAGGTGCTGTGGCCTTGGGCCTGGCTTTGGGCTTCTCCTCGGCAAGGCCGAGCAGATCGTCGAGCAGCTCGGCCGATTCCTCGGCTGGAGCCGCCTCGGGTGGCGGCGGCTCCACCGGCACCACGGGGCGGCGCTCGATTAGCTCGTACACGCCGTACAGCTCGCTGGGATCGACCTGCAGGACCTTCATCAGCTCGGCGAAGCGGTTACCGTCGAGGCACTTCTTCAGTTGCGGAGCCAGCCGTTGCATCAGCTGGCGCTTCTTCTGCCGCTGCTGTGCCACGTCACCGGTGTGGAAGAACGGCTCGAGGTTTGCCAGGATCTTGGCCCGAATCTCGCCCGCCTTGCGCACGACCTGCTGCCGCTTGGTCCCCGGGTTGCAGACCGGTCGAAGGCTGGCGGCGATCCGGCCGACGCCGCCGTCGTTCAGCTGCATCAGCGCGTCCCACGCCTCTTCCGGCTTGGCGTGGTATTGCCGGACGATGGCGTCGGTAACGAACACTCGGCGAAGGCTGTCGACGTAATCGACCTTGTCGGCGCGCAGCCCGGTCTCCGTCTTGCCCTCATACTCGAACAAACTGTCCTGGATGATCGCCGGGTTACGCAGCAGGAACACGTTTTTGAACGGCGTGTCGGGCAGCCACTCGTGCACCCAGCTCTTCGAGCCGTTCTCGTAAGCCTGCTTGCCGTACGACTTGAGGAGGTTGTTCTCCAGTCGGAAGTGGAAGCGCGACGCATCCTCGCCCTTGCCGCTGGACTGCTCGAAGATGCGGTCGTACTTCGTCATCACGAAGAACAGCGAAGTCCGGTCGCCCGAGCGCTGCGCCGGCTGCGCGCCGTTGGTCGTGCTTATCCAGTCGTAGATGGTCGGCGGCAGGTCCCACACCTCGAAATTCTCGGGGCCCTGGCACAACAGGATCGAGGTCAGTTCCTGCTCGTCGGAGTAGCGCTCGAACAGGTACGCCACCTTGCCGCGGATGATGAACTCCTTCATCCCGTTCTCGGCGAGGAACTTGCCCAGCCCCGCCTTGGCGACGGGATTGCGCGAGCGGTAGCCTGGGAAGTCGAGCAGGTCGGTGTAATCGAAGAAGTCGAACGGCTTGTTCTCCATCACGATCCGCAGCTCGGCCGTGATCGCCGTCAGTTCCTCGCGCAGCAGCGACGCGGTCTTACCGTCGGCCGTATAGACCTGCAGCAGGTCGCCCTTGCCCTCGCCGACGCCCTGCAGCGCATCGACCCTGATGATGCTGTTCAGCCGTTCCTCGAGCGCCTCGGCGAACTTCACGTAGAGCGACGGCGCAAAGCCGACCTGGGACAGCGCCTGCGACAGTCGCCGGTAGACGTTGGTGAAGCTGTCGATGTTGTCCCAGATCAGGCCGAACAGCTCCGCCCGGTCGTGCGGCGACAGGAAGGGCGCGACGCGCGCCGCGATCTTCCAGAAGTTGGTGCGATGCAGGACCTTGATGCGCGGCGCCTTGCGCAGCCGGCTTTCGCAGTAGGATTCGAGGTCGACCACGTCGACGGCGTCGAGGATCGTCGTCGGCTTGTCCTGCACGAGTGATTCCAGCCGGACCAGTGCATCCTCGATCTTCTGCGGGTCGTGATTGCTCTCGTCCTCGTCCGAGTGGTCGATGTCGTGGACGTAGGCGTTGGCGAGCACCTTCACGAGGTCCTGCTCAGTGAGCAGCCGCAGCTCGGCCAGCTCGCCGGGCGGCAGCCCCTTGGGACGGTCCAGCGTGAAGCGCGTGACGAGGCCGGTCGTCTCCTTGCCACCTTCAGGGTTGATGTCTTCCAGGAAGTTGACGAGGCGACCGCCGAAGTTGGCCATCAGCGGGTTTGTGCCCTGACGGGCGAGCGCGGAGATCAGGAAAGACTTGCCGGCCTGGCTGGGACCGAACACGCCTATGCACATCTTGCGGTTCGCGGCGCGCTCCAGCCGTCGCGTCTCGACGCACTGCTTGCGCATCTCGCGGATCTTTCCCTCGAGGTTCTGGGGGATCCAGGAGGCGTTGTCGACGAGCCACGCCATGCCGTCGTGCGCGACCCGGCGGAGGTCGCTGCAGTAGGCACCGAGCGCGTTGGGAGTGGTGGTATCGGTCATCTGTTCCGCTTCACGAGACGTTCAGGTTGCCGGTGTCGAGCCAGTAACCTTCGCGGTCCTTCAGGGTCTGGAGCCTCAGGGCCAGGTCCTGGCGACGCACCGGCGTACCGTCGCGTGCCTCGACTTCCTCGATCTTGAAGACGCCTTCCTCGCGGTAGCTGCCGCGCGCACCGCGTCGCGGCGACCCCTCCGCCTGCTCGGCCCGGCGGAAGACTAGCTTCGCCTTGTAGGGCGTGCGACCGCGTCCATCCTCGGCTGCCTGCGCGTTCTCGTACTCCAGCCGGAACAGCGGAGTCGCCGGCCATCGCGTGACCTGCAGTTGCCGGTAGCCGATGTAGACCAGGCCGTGGAAATCGAACGATGCT
>JBILYJ010000087.1:0-14473 GCA_044377795.1 Reyranella sp.
TAGACGAACCAGGCGCCGGCCAGGGCCAGCGCCGTGGCGATGCCCTGCATCAGGAAGAAGAAGCGGCGTGGGTCGGCGATGCGGTCGATGACCCGCGCGCCGACCATCAGGCCGGCGGCGTCACCCAAGAGGAACACCGTCAGCACCAGCGAGAAACTGTAGCCGTTCGATTGCAGCAGCACGCCGATCAGCCGGTACCAGACGATCTGCAGCGCCACGATCAGGAAGCCGCTGATGAACACCAGCAGCGACCAGCGCCACACGACGCCGTCCGCCGTTTCGGAACTCTTCGTCCTGTTCGATCGACTCGTGTCTTCCATGTCGAGGCCGCGCGCCAGCAGGAGGCCGCCCACCGCCACGACGAGGTTGATCAGGGCACCCAGATAGACCGCCTTGTCGAAGCCCACCGTGCCGATCAGGTACCAGCCGCCGAAGAAGGCGCCGACGCCCGCGCCCAGCGTGTTGAGGCCGTAGAGCCAGCCGATGAGCTTCGCGGAGCCCGCGATCTGGCTGACGATCGCTTTCGAGAGGAACGGCAGCGAGCAGCCCATCAGGAAGGTCGGCCACAGCAGACCCGCGAAGACGATGGCGAAGATCACGCCGCGCGATTCCGCGAGCGGCAGCAGCTCGCGATAGATCACGTCGTAGTAGAGCCATGGGCTGAGCACGGCGAAGACCGCAATGCCGACCTCGCAGATCGCGAAGGCGATCAGCGAGGCGCGGCGCGACAGGCGATCGGCATAGAGGCCGGCGGCGAGGCTGCCGATGCCGAGACCCAGCAGGAAGGCGCCGACGACCAGCGCGGCCGCGATCGTGTCGGCGCCGGCGAACAGGCCGAGCAGCCGATGCCACGCGGTCTGGTAGATGAGGGCGGCGACTCCCGAGAGGAAGAACAGTCCGAAAAGTGTCGTCTGCCGGACGCGATCCGACTGCAGCCCTGATGTCATCCCCGCACCCTGCCTGAGGTAACGACTGGCGTGCAATGCCTTGTGGGCTTAAAGCCGTCCGCCATGGCGCGCAGGAAGAAGGGCGAGAAAGTCGACGGGTGGATCGTGCTCGACAAGCCGGTCGGGCTTGGCTCGACGCCGGCCGTCGGGCGCGTGCGTCGGCTGTTCGGCGCCCAGAAGGCGGGACACGGGGGCACGCTCGATCCGCTGGCCAGCGGGATCCTGCCGATCGCGCTCGGTGAGGCGACCAAGACCGTGCCTTTCATCATGGACGCGCGGAAGGAATATCGGTTCACCCTGCGCTTCGGCGAAGCCCGCTCGACCGAGGATGCCGAGGGCGACGTCACGGCGACCAGCGATGTCCGGCCCACCGACGCCGCCATCGAAGCCGCCCTGCCGGCCTTCCTGGGCGAGATCGAACAGCGGCCGCCCGCCTTCTCGGCGCTGAAAATCGACGGCAAGCGGGCCTACGATCTCGCCCGTGCCGGCGAATCAGTCGAACTGAAACTGCGCCGGGTCCTGATAGAGCGTCTGGAGCTGGTCGGCCGACCGGACATCGACCACGCAGATTTCGTGGTCCAGTGCGGCAAGGGCACCTATATCCGGTCCCTCGGGCGCGACTTGGCGCTGGCGCTCGGAACCGTCGGGTACCTCTCGGCCCTGCGCCGGACGGTTGTGGGACCGTTCCGGGAAGAAGGGTCCATTTCGCTTTCCAAACTGGAGGCCCTCGGGCATATTCCCGCGCTCTTCGGGGCCCTGGCTCCCGTTGCGACCGCGCTGGACGACATCCCGGCGCTGGCCATGACGGAAGCCCAAGCGGACCGGCTGCGCCAAGGCCAGCCGGTGTTCTTGACCCGGGACGCACCTCCGTCCGGCGCACTCGTTCGCGCCGAGGTCGGCAGCAGGCTCGTGGCGCTGGTCCGTTCGGACGGCGTCGCTCTCCAGCCGGTGCGCGTGTTCAACCTTTAGTTTCAGGAGATGACCGATGTCGATTACAGCCGACCGCAAGGCGGAGCTGATCAAGACGTATGCCCAGGTCGAAGGCGACACGGGTTCGCCGGAAGTCCAGGTCGCGATCCTCAGCGAGCGTATTTCCAACCTCACCGAGCACTTCAAGGGCCACGCGAAGGACCACCATTCGCGCCGCGGTCTGCTGAAGATGGTCGGCCAGCGTCGCCGCCTGCTCGACTATCTCAAGTCGCGCGACAGCCAGCGCTACGCCACGTTGATCGAGCGTCTGGGTCTGCGTCGCTGATCCTTCGGCCCCATCCTCGGATGGGGCCTTTTCGCGTCGCGTCGCCCGGTCCCCGTGAGTTCGGCCGGCTGACGCGACTTCGCAGTAACCGGGAAGGCAGGGGCGAGAGCAAACGCCTGGCCCGGTCCTGTCGGCGCAAGGGCGCCGATGGGCGGTCGCAGCCAAACGGGGGCGCGTGACCGTGATGGAAAGGATAAATGAGATGTTTGAAGTATTTCGCAAGGAAGTCGAATGGGCCGGGCGCAAGCTCGTGCTCGAGACCGGCAAGATCGCGCGCCAGGCCGACGGCGCCGTCATGGCCACCTACGGCGGCACCACCGTGCTGGCCGCCGTCGTGTTCGAGAAGAAGCCGAAGCCCGGCCTCGATTTCTTCCCGCTGACCGTGAACTACCAGGAGAAGGCCTTCGCCGCGGGCAAGATCCCCGGTGGCTTCTTCAAGCGTGAGGGCCGTCCCAGCGAGAAGGAAATCCTCACCTCGCGCCTGATCGATCGCCCGATCCGCCCGCTGTTCCACGAGAGCTATCGCAACGAGACGCTGGTCGTCGTCACGACGCTGGCCCACGACCTCGAGAACGATCCCGACATCCTGGCGATGGTCGCGACGTCGGCGGCGCTGACGATCTCGGGCGTGCCGTTCATGGGTCCGATCGGCGCGGCCCGCGTCGGCTACATCGACGGCGAGTACGTCGTGAACCCGACCAAGGTCCAGCTCGAGAAGAGCACGCTGGACCTCGTCGTCGCCGGCACCAAGGAAGGCGTGCTGATGGTCGAATCGGAAGCCAAGGAGCTTTCCGAGGACGTCATGCTGGGCGCGGTCATGGAAGCCCATCGTTCGTTCCAGCCGGTGATCGACGCGATCATCCAGCTCGCCGAGCATTGCGCCAAGGAGCCGCTGCCGCTCACCGATCCGTCGGAAGCGTCGAAGACCGTGGCGGCAAAGCTCAAGGCCGAGATGCACGGCAAGCTCGTCGAGGCCTTTGCCGAGACCCAGAAGCAGGCCCGCCAGGCCAAGATCGGCGCGGTGAAGACCGAAGCCAAGAAGCTGTTCGAGGGCGACGAGGCCGCACTGGCCGCGTTCGGCGAGCAGTTCGGCAACCTCGAAGCCGACGTCGTGCGCACTGCCATCCTCGACACCGGCAAGCGCATCGACGGCCGCGACACCAGGACCGTCCGTCCGATCGTGGCCGAAGTCGGCATCCTGCCGCGCGCCCACGGCTCCTCGCTGTTCACCCGCGGCGAGACCCAGGCGCTGGTCGTGGCCACGCTGGGCACCGGCCAGGACGAGCAGATCATCGACGCGCTCGAGGGCGAGTACCGCGAACACTTCATGCTGCACTACAACTTCCCTCCCTACTCGGTGGGTGAAGTGCGCCGCATGGGTTCGCCCGGCCGCCGCGAGATCGGCCACGGCAAGCTCGCGTTCCGCGCGCTGCGTCCGATGCTGCCGTCGAAGGACAAGTTCCCCTACACGATCCGCATCGTGTCGGAGATCACCGAGTCGAACGGCTCCTCGTCGATGGCAACGGTCTGCGGCGGCTCGCTGTCGCTGATGGATGCCGGCGTGCCGATGGAGCGTCCGGTGGCGGGCATCGCCATGGGCCTGATCAAGGAAGGCGAGCGCTTCGCCGTCCTGTCCGACATCCTGGGCGACGAGGATCACCTCGGCGACATGGACTTCAAGGTGGCCGGCACGGAGCGGGGCATCACCTCGCTGCAGATGGACATCAAGATCACCTCGATCACCGAGGAGATCATGAAGGTGGCACTCGGCCAGGCGAAGGACGGCCGCATCCACATCCTGGGCGAAATGGCCAAGGGTCTGGGCGGCGCGCGCGAGGGCGTCGCATCGACCGCGCCGCGCATCACGCAGTTCACCATCCCCAAGGACAAGATCCGTGAAGTCATCGGTACGGGCGGCAAGGTGATCCGCGAGATCACCGAGCAGACCGGCACCAAGATCGACATCGAGGACGACGGCACGATCAAGGTCGCGGCGGTGGACGCCAAGGCCGGCCAGCGCGCCATCGACTGGATCAAGGGCATCGTGGCCGAGCCGGAAATCGGCGTGATCTACACCGGCAAGGTCGTGAAGACCGTCGAGTTCGGCGCCTTCGTGAACTTCCTCGGTGCGCGCGACGGCCTCGTGCACATCTCGGAGCTGGCGCCGCGCCGCGTCGCCAAGGTGACGGACGTCATCAAGGAAGGCGACCAGGTCAAGGTCAAGGTCCTGGGCGTCGACGACCGCGGCAAGGTCCGCCTCTCGATGAAGGTGGTCGACCAGGAGACCGGCGAGGACATCTCGAACAAGCCGGTCGACGAGGCTCCCGCCGCCGGCGAGTAATTGCCAATCGATCGACAACGGAAACGGCGGCCCACGGGCCGCCGTTTTTGTTTGTCACGGCCTGAGAGCTTCGTCCGAGTGACGGGAGGTTTGGCTGAATCTCCTGGGGTCTTATGGAACCTGACCTGCGACTGTTCGTTGTCGAGCGTCATAGGCGATTGGCATTCGTCGACCGGCGAAGCCATCCACGCTCTGCGCCTCCGGCGGCGCGAAGCACCCAGGGCTTGTCCCGCAATGTCACGGAGTGCGCCCTGTGTCGGTCATGCATCGTCTTCGCGCTTATCACGCCCTATTGGTCGTGCTGGCCGTCGCTGCCTATGCGACCGGGGAAATGGGCCTCGTTCACGCGTGGCTGGGCTATGCGGTGTCCGCGGTGTTGATCGGGCGGGTGCTGTGGGCCGTGACGGGCGTGCCGCAACTGGGTCTGATGCGGTTCTATCCTCAGTTCGACGGTCTGAAACTCGGCAACGCCATGACCCATCCGGCCATCAGTCGGACGCTTCTTCTCGGCATCGGCATGTGCCTGGTCGGGGTGTCCGCAACGGGCATCGCCCTGGATCGTGGCCGGTCGCTGGGCCTGGGTACAGAAAGCGGCGTTGCGGTGCCTGTCGCCAAAGGCTCGATGGAGAAGCAGGTCAAAGCCGCGACGTCGCCGAAGGACGACAGGAAGCACGAAGACTCGGAAGGCCCGATGTCGGAGGTGCACGAGTTCCTCGCGAACCTCCTGGCTGGTCTCGTTTCACTGCACGTAGCCTATCTGCTGCTGTTCAAGTGGCCTCTCGCACGCTTCATGCTTTTCCTGGATGGCGCGAAGCGGTAGAGCGGCTATCTCCCGCCGCGCAGAAGCTGCTGTCGGACGAGGGCCTCCTCTGTCTGCCCAACACCACGGCGCAGTTCGAGGCACGCATCGCCGAGGAGACCGCGCGCCGGGCCCCGCTCATCAGGAAAAACAAGCTCGAGCTCGACCAGTAGGGCAACGGGACCGGAACCCGCGGCCCACGGGGCGCCGTTCTTGTGTGAGCCCTGAGCCCGACGGGGAGTGCCCGCCGTCTGCCCTGACGGGAGTGTTAAGCCAGCGCGATGAATGATGCGTGCGGCGCGTCGGTGGCCTCGAGCGCGAGCGGCAGCCAGTCCCGGCGAAAACGCCGCCAGACCTCCTTGGTTGCCGGACTGCCAAGCCCATGGCCCGGCGCGACCTCTGCTTCGAACAGCCAGGGATTGAGGTCGGCGTCCAATCCGATATCGACGCCGAAGAAGGTCGGTGGCAGCCCGCGCCAGCCTGGAATGGCGCGCATCGCCCCCAGGATGCCGCCCGTTTCCAGGTAGCCGACCAGTTGCGACGCTGTCTCGACCAGGCGGTCCCTCACGCGCCGCGCGCCGGCGGTGTCGAAGGCCGCGTCGAGGAACGTCTGCAGCGCCACGCCCGGCGCCGCGAACGCGCCGATGGGCTGCTCAAGGGCGGACTTTTCGGCGGACAGCGGATTGACGAAGAGCGCCCCATGTGTGCCGTCGCGGTAGGGGGCGGTCGACACGAAGACCAGCCCATCATGCCACAGGCTCGCGGCACTGGTGTCTGGCGCCCGCAGACTGATGTGCAGGCGGATGTTGATCTTGCGCCCCTCGTAGAGAAAAGGGGGCTCGATGAAACGCTGCAGGACGGCGGTGCCTTCCGGCCATGGCTCGCCGCCGGCTTCGCTCAAAGCGCGAACGCCCTGCGTGCCGGTGAGCTGTGGCGCCTTGACGATCCACCGGGCATGGGGGGCACCGCGAACCGCCGCCTTCGCCGCCTTTTCCTGCATGGGCAACCGGTAGGTTTCCGGCCACCATGTCGGGCGCCTCTTCGTTGAACCCTCGAGCAGCCGGGCAAGCAGGTCCTTTCGATCTATGCGCGCCAGTGGCTCGACGTCGCGCTGTTGCCAGAAGAAGACGGCCTGGTCGGCAAATTCGTCGTTGCCGAGGAGCCGATTGCGCAGCGCCCGACGCTGATCCTGCCGATCGAACTCGATCATCCATCGGGCAAAGTCGAGTGCGGCGCTCGGCGGGGCATTCCGGCCCGGATAGGAGAGCTGGCGCGCAAAGGCGTGATCGCCGGCAAGATGGATGGCGTTGGCCGCGATCGCACGGGTATCGATGGTCGCGTCCGAGAGGGCCAATGCCCGGAGGTAGTGATGGGCACTTTCACCATAACGGCCAAGCCTGCGCTGGCAGAACCCCAACCATTCCTCAATGCCGGCGGTTGTCCCGAACCGGGCGGCGCGCTTGTATTGCGCCGCCGCCTTCTCGAACTCATAGAGGTACACGAGCGCCCAGGCGAACAGCTGGATCGCATCCCGCGAGTCTGGATGTTCCTGCGCGAAGCGCTCGGCCAATCCGAGCGCGGCCGGGCGATCCGTTTTCATCAGTCCGGCCACCGCTTCGTGGGCCTGCGCCTGTGTCAGTTGCAAGATCTTCCCTTGGACGGGGGTGGCGGAACGTTATCACCCAGGGTGCGGCGCCGGCCCCAACATACGAACGTCGCGCAGACAGTCTCTCTGGCTGTCGTGCCACGTTGCCATGTCGGCCCGTCGCGCCTCGGCATTGAAATGGAAGTTTAGCAAAAAACAACCTTTCACCCATTGTGTAAGTTGATTTTGCAAATACACTATCCAACGCTAAATGGGGATTTTGCGTGTTGGGAAGTAGCTGATCCGGCAGTTGGTGTCTGCGGACCGGCAGGCTGCTGCGACCGTGTGCGGGGTCGAGGGGCGGCTGCGGATTTCTTGGGTAGTGGTCTCCGCCAGCTTCTTTTGAATTCAAGGCTCGGACGGCGCCGCAGGGCGAGGCTGAAGAAATGTTCGCGAGTCGCAAGAAGCGACTGGGAGAGAGATCATGGCAAAGGGCCTCAAACTTACCGGCACGAGCGGTACCGAAACCCTGAGTGGCGGCGTCAACGACGACGACATCACGAGCCTGCTGGGCAGGCACACCATCCTGGCCGGCGCCGGTGACGACAAGATCACGGTCGGCAACACCAGCAACAATGTCATCGATGCCGGGACGGGCAACGACAGCATCACCGTCGGCAACGGCAGCAACACGATTTATGGCGGCGCCGGTAACGACAGGATCAACGTCGGCAACGGCAACAACACGATCGACGGTGGCGATGGCGTCGACGTCATAAAGGCCGGCAAGGGCAACGACGTCATCGACGCCGGCACGGGCAACGATATCGTCCAGGCAGGCGACGGAAACAATCTGGTGTATGGCGGCGACGGCGACGATTCGGCGGGGACCGGCAAAGGCAATGATTCCCTCGATGGCGGCGCGGGCAACGACATTCTGGCCGGCGGCGGCGGCAATGACTCCCTGGTGGGCGGCGCCGGCGACGACCTGCTGCTCGGAGACGGATCGATCAATCGGAACGGCAAGGCCAACTTTGGCTCGGGTGGCGGTTCAGGGGGCGGCTCGCATGGCGCGAGCCAGACCTTCAACGACTATCTCAGCGGCGGTACGGGCAACGACAAGCTCGACGGCGGCCGGGGCAACGACGTGCTCGACGGCGGCGACGGTAACGATTCCGTGGTAGGCGGTGCCGGCAACGATTCCCTCAAGGGCGGTGCCGGCAACGACCTGCTGCTGGGTGACGGCTCGCTCGGTTCCGGCGGCAAGGTCAAGTTCGACTCTGCCGGTGGCTCTGGCGGCGGCTCTGGTGGCGGCTCGGGCGGAGGCTCGGGCTGCGGTTCAGGGGGCGGCTCCCACGGCGCGGCGCAGACCTTCAACGACTACCTCGACGGCGGCGCCGGCAATGACGTGCTCTACGGCGAGCGCGGCAACGACCAGGCGGTCTATAAGGCGGCCGAGAACCTCGGCGCCCGCGACGTCTATGACGGCGGGTCGGGTATCGATACGCTGACCCTGGAGCTGACGCGGGCCGAGTGGCTCAATCCCCAGGTCCAGCTCGACATCGCGGCCTATCTCCAGTTCCTCCACGGTCACACCAGCCCCGGTACCGGCCAAGCCGACGGCGCGGCCTTCCAGTTCAACGCCTTCAATCTCCAGGCCAGCCGGTTCGAGAACCTGCGGGTGTTCGTCGACGGCCAGGAGTTCGATCCGCGCGATGCCGTCGTCGACGCCGTCAACGACACCGCCACGATCAACGAGGACAGCGCGAACACGTTCTTCGGCAGCGTCCTGGCCAACGACATGGCGCTGGATCTGGCGCGGTCGGTGCGCCTGGTCACGCCCCCGGCTGCGGGCGTCCTTGCCTTCAACACCGGAACCGACGGCAACCCCGACGGCACCTACAGCTTCAACCCGGCGGGGGCCTTCGACTGGCTGGCCGAGGGCGAGAGCACGACTGTTTCCTTCACCTACGAGGTCAAGGACGCCGACGGCGACACCGACCAGGCGACCGTAACGATCGTGGTCACCGGCACCAACGACGCGGCGGTGATCTCGGGTGATGTGACCGGAGCGGTGGTCGAAGCGGGCGGCGACAATAACGGCGGCACGCCGGTCGCGACCGGAACCCTCACCGCTTCCGACGTGGACAACGCGCCGGACAGCTTCCAGGCGGTGGCGACGGCAACAGCCGGTGACAACGGCTATGGCTCCTACACCATGGCGGCGGACGGAAGCTGGACCTACACGCTCGACAATGCCAACGCCGCCGTCGAGGCGCTCGATGCCGGCGACACGCTGACCGATTCCTTCACGGTCTACACCATCGACGGCACCGCGCAGCAGGTCGCTGTCACGATCAACGGTGTAGCCGATGTCACTGTCAACCAAGCGCCGGTGGCGGTGGATGACGTCGTCGACAGCGTGGTTGGGAGCGGCGATGCCGCCATCATCACCTTCGAGACCTACTACATCGAATACAACGCCTTTACCGGATTCTATCGCGTAACCACCGACGAGGGCTTCCTGTTTACGGATAACGGCGCGGGTTCCTATCAGCAGGGGAACACTGTCGGGGGTCCCAATGTGAGCATCGGCGACTGGGGGGTAGACTATTCCAACGCGCTTTATTCGTACGGCGTCGAATTCAACGCGTATGACACCTCTACGTTTACGCTGCCCATCGTAATGACACGCGTCGATGGCGAGGACTTTGCTCTGACGAGCGCGAACATCACCAGTTATGATTTAGGGGGCAACCCAGAGGCTGCGTTTCAAGCGACGGTGACCGGCTATCTTGATGGGCAACAGGTCGCGCAGCAGTCGTTCGACGTTCCGGATGCCAATTTCGCCGAGATCGTCAACAACATGGTGGCTCTCACCGATCCAGGGTTTAGCGAGGTGGACCGGGTCGAGTATTGGTTGACGGCTGAGAACAACGGCTACATCGACAGCTATTACGACTCCGGCAGCGATACTTATATCATTGAGCAATACCAGTTCGCCTACCAGTGGATCGACAACATCCACACGGGGGCAGCCATCAGCAGGCCGACGGAAGGCCGGGTGCTGAGGGGCATCGACGTGCTCGCCAACGACACCGATGACGGCCCGCAGGGCGACCTCTCCATCGCCCAGTTCAGCGCGACCAGCGCGCTCGGCGCGGCGGTGACCCTCAATCCCGACGGCACCCTCGACTACGATCCGACCGCCGTGGCGACGATCAATGCGCTCGGCGCCGGCCAGTCGCTCGTCGACAGCTTCACCTATGTGGTGCAGGACGCCTTCGGCGCCCTCAGCAACACCGCGACGGTGACGCTGGACGTTCAAGGAGTGAACGACACGCCGGTGGCGCACGATGATTTGTTGAGCCCGGTTCAGTCACTGACGAACGAAGACACGTCCGTCCAGATCGCCGCCGCCTCGCTGCTCGCCAACGATACCGATGCCGACAACGGCCATGTGCTGCATGTCGGAGCGGTCGCGGCGACCAGCGCGCTCGGCGCCGCATTGACGATCGATGGCAACGGTATGATCACCTACGATCCCACCGTATCGAGCATCCTGGCTGCGCTGGGCGGGAACCAGTTCGCCAACGACAGCTTCGTCTACACCGCGGTCGATGAATATGGCGCCAGCTCACAGGCCACGGCGTCGCTCCGCATCACCGGCACCAACGACGCCGCTGTGCTGTCGTCGGCGGTGGCGAACCTGACGGAGACCGACTCGGCGGCCGACCTTTCGGCCGGCGGGGCGCTCACGATCAGCGACGTCGACAGCGCGGCGACCTTCGTCGCCCAGGCCGGCACGGTCGGCAGCTACGGCACCTTCGCGATCGATGCCGCCGGCGTCTGGAGCTACGTGGCAACCTCGGCGCACAATGAATTCGTTGTCGGGCAGACCTACAGCGACAGCTTCGCCGTCACGTCGGCCGACGGCACGTCGACTTCGGTGACGATCAACATGCTCGGCACCGACGAAGGGTCGACTGGGAACAACGCGCCCACGGTCACGGGCTCGCTGGATGGCGGTACGTACTACGTCAGTTCGTATTCGCTTTGGCAGAACTACTTTGATTCATCGGGCGATAGCTTTTTCCCGGGGTTCACCTACAACCCCGACGCTCCGCCGCCTGTCGCGATCAACGCGCTCTCCAATGCGACGGACGCGGATGGCGATCTGTTGAATGTGACGGATTACGTGGTCTCTGCCGGAGATTATGTCGGCTCTTATGTTGGCTATTCTCAAAGTGAATTGCCGGCGGAGTACCGCGCCACTGGCGCGATCTCGTTCAACCCCGGCGACGACAGCTTCACGCTTGATCCGTTTGCTCCAGCGTTCAACTATATCACTCCGTATTATGGCGGTGATTCCGAGACCGTGACGCTGAGCTACAATGTGTCCGATGGACAGGCGACGACCCCGGGCAGCATAACTTGGACACTGGTCCCGACCGACGATCCCAGCCTCGTCGGCCTTCTGGTCGCCTGAGGCGGTTCTGCGACGGAAACACGGAGTCTGGCCGGCGAGGCCCGACTCCTGTCACTGAAACGGCGGCTCCAGGGCCGCCGCTTCTTGAGCCGCGACCCCACAAAGCGGTCTTCCTTCGCGTTCCCTGGAAACTCAGCAAGCGCCGGGAGCAAGCATTGCCCCTAACTGAGCCTGGTTTCCGACGTCCCGGTGTCGCCGTTCAAGACTCAGATGTGGCCGGGAGCCATGATCGTCGGAGACCCGCCTGCGGTTTGCTCTTGGACGTCGTCCTCGAACATGGAAGGTTCGCGCTGGATGCTGTTCAGACTTTCGTGCGCGTGTATCGAGTCCCCATCGTGCTCGAAGGTGACGCGAAAACTGTCGGAAGGGTCGTAGGCTGACCGGGCCACGCGAAGACGCCATACAGGCATGCGAGCGGCTGCTGGGCATGAAAGCGCTGCGCGTCGAGCAACCAGGTGGGCGCTTGCGCCGGTCGGTCCGCCTTTTTCTCGAGGATCGCAGTGTCATCGTGACCAAGCGCAGAGCCCCGGCACGCGCACGTCTCGAGGCCGAAGTGCTGCAGGTTCTCGCCGATCAGGGCGCACCAGTCCCCGGGCTGCTCGGCTTCGACGGAGTCTGGCTGATCCAGGAGGATCTCGGCTCAAGCCGCCTGTCGCAGGCACTCGCGGCGATGCATGAAGCCGAGGCAGAGGGCCTGCTGGAGAATGCCATTGCGGGGCTGGCAGCCGCTCAACAGGCGGGGCGGGAGCGCGGGCTCGACCGCCAGGTTGTGGCGATCGGAAAGAACGCCGACTGGATTGCGACACTTGCCACGATTCACCGACGCATCGGCGAACAACTTCAACTGTCTGCCCCCGCCCTGCCGACAGACCGCCTTGTCGCGCAGCTACGCCCGCAGCGGCCGGCCTTCATCAAGTGGGACGCCCGTCCCGCCAATGCCGCTATCCGGGCCGATGGGGCCGTGGCGTGGTTCGATTGGGAGCATTGTGGGTGCCGCCATCCGCTCGACGACGTGGTCTGGCTTCTGTGCGACGAGTACACGCCTGATTTGCCCAAAGCGGAGGAGCAGCTCATCGGACGTATCCTGCCCTGGTTCCTCAACGGTTCGGCACAAGACGTCGCGTACGACTATCTCATGACGTTCGGCGTGCTGCACGGCGCCATGAGGCTGTCGCTGATCCTGACGGAGAAGGCCGATGGCCCGTGGTGGGACCCGGCCCGGTGCCTCGATCTCGACAGTGTCGGCGTGACCCTCGAAATGGCGCTGCGTCTCTGTCGCCGGAGTGCACGCTGGGCAGCCCGGGGCTCGCTCACGCCGGAACTTGGCAACTGGTTCGAAGAAGTGGCCGAACGACTGGCGGCCTGAACGACAGTTTCGGCCTTCTACCGGAATCGCGAGAAAGAGGCGTTGTTCTTCGACAACCGGAAATGTCCCAGTCAAGACCTTCTGGTCGGTGATCGTGTACGACGCCCAGACCCGCTCGATGCTGCAGACCGATGCGCAGTTCCCGAGCGTCAGCAGCCAGAACAAATCCGTGCAATCAAATCCCGATGGCTCCGTGGACGTGTATTTCGGCCCCCGGGCGCCGGCTGGCCGCGAGAGCAACTGGATCCAGACCGTCCCCGGCAAGTCGTGGTTCACGATCCTGCGCCTCTATGGCCCGCTGGAACCGTGGTTCAAGCAGGAATGGCGGCCCGACGACATCGTCCTGCTGCCGTGAGGTCCTGATCCTCTGCGGTGGATGGGCTCTAACCACAGCGGGAAACGGCGGCCTTCGGGCCGCCGTTTTTGTCTGCAAACTCTGCGTCATGACGAAGCCCTCCAGACTCTTCCGCCGCACCCTGCTGGCCGGCGCCGGCCTCAGCCTGATGCCGCTTCCTGCGGTCCTTGCCGCCGGCCTCGTGCCGACGCCCGAGCAGACCGAGGGGCCGTTCTATCCGGCGGGTTTCCCGGCCGATGTCGACAACGACCTCGTCCGGGTGCGCGGGCAGGCGGCGCAGGCGATGGGGCAGGTGCTGCATCTGCAGGGGCGGGTGATCGACCTCGGCGGCGGTGCGCGCGGCGGCGCGATGATCGAGATCTGGCAGTGCGACTCGCTGGGCATCTACGACCATCCGCGCCAGCCGGGCCGTGATCGTCGCGATGCGGCGTTCCAGGGGTATGGCCGCATGCTGGTCGACGCCGAGGGCCGCTACAGCTTCCGCACCCTGAAGCCCGTCACCTATCCCGGCCGCACGCCGCACATCCATCTCAAGGTGGCGACCGGCGACGGACGGGCGTTGACCAGCCAGTTCTATGTCGCGGGCGATCCCCAGAACGAGCGCGACGGCATCTTCAGGCGGGCGATCCGCACGCCCGGCCAGCGCGAGCGGATCGAGATGAAGCTGGAGCCGGCATCGGGCCTGGAGCCCGGCGCGATGGCTGCCACGCTGGATATCGTGATCGCCTGACGCGGCGATCTATTGCTCGCCGCTGGCGCTCGGCACGGCGCTGCCATCGTGCGGCAGGCCAATGGCGTGATAGCCGGAATCGACGAAATGGACCGTGCCGGTGACGCCGGCGCTGAGGTCCGACAGGTAGTAGAGCGCCGCGCCGCCGACATCGCTCAGCTCGACGTTGCGGCGCAGCGGCGCCGCCTCGCGCGACACGCGATAGACGTAGCGCGCGCCGCCGATGACCGCGCCGGCCAGGGTGCGCATCGGACCGGGCGAGATCGCGTTCACGCGCACGCCCTGCGGGCCGAGATCGGCCGCGAGATAGCGCACGCTGGCCTCGAGCGCGGCCTTGGCCACACCCATGACGTTGTAGGACGGCATCACCCGCGTCGAGCCTTCGTAGGTCAGCGTGATCATGCTGCCGCCCTCGGTCATCAGCGGCAGCGCGCGGCGCGCGATCTCGGTGAAGGAGTAGCAGGAGATGGTGAGGCTGCGCTGGAAGTTGGCCTTGGTCGTGTCGACGTAGCGGCCCTTCAGCTCCTCCTTGTCGGAGAAGGCGATGGCATGGACCACGAAGTCGAGGCGGCCCCATTCCTTCTTCAGCGTCTCGAACAGCCGGTC
>JBILYJ010000088.1:0-14463 GCA_044377795.1 Reyranella sp.
AGACGGACAGCCCGATCTTCGGCACGACGATCAATCCCTGGGACGAACGCCGCACGGCGGGTGGCTCGACGGGCGGGGGCGGTGTCGCGGTGGCAGCCCGCCTGTCGCCGCTGGAGCTGGGCAGCGACATCGGCGGTTCGGTGCGCAATCCCGCGCACTACAACGGCATCTTCTCGCTGAAGCCGACCGAATGGCGGGTTCCGAGCCGCGGCCACGTTCCGGACCTTCCGGGCGCGACGCGAATCACTCGCTATATGGGCACGTTCGGTCCGCTGGCGCGCTCGGTCGACGATCTCGAGCTGGCACTGCGCGTCATCGCGGGGCCGGACGGCCACGAGGTCGAGGCAGCGCCCGTGCCGCTCGGCCCGGCGCCCAAGCTCATGGCCAAGGGGCTGCGCATTGCCGTCCTGACCAGCAATCCCCTGGTCGAGATTTCGGCCGCTACGGCTTCGGTCGTCGAGGCGACGGCGAAGCTGCTGTCGAAAGCCGGCGCCAAGGTGAAGTATGCCGAGCCCGACGGGTTGGACTGGCAGCAGGGCTGGGACGACTGGTCGGATCTGTTCCAGTACATGATCCAGAGCGAAAAGCCGCTCACCGAGCGCGAACGGCATTTCGACAGGCTGGAGTCAGCCGATCCGACGAGGCGATCGGTCGCTCGCGCCGCGCGTCTCAGCATGGCCCAGTTCTTCGCCGTGCTCGACCGGCGGGACCGCATCGTGCGTCAGTGCGAGACCTTCCTCGACGACTACGACGCCTGGCTGATGCCGGTGATGCCGGATGCGGCCTTCGTCCGGCAGTCGCAGAAACTGCCGCTCCGCATCGACGGCGTAGACCATCCCTATTTCTTCGCCGGCACCGCCTACAACTTCCTGGCCAACCTCACGGGCCAACCATCGATCGTCCTGCCCTGCGGCTTCTCGAAGGAGGGGCTGCCGATCGGCCTGCAACTCACCGGCAAGCGCTGGGGCGAAGCGAAGCTGCTCGGCGTCGCGAAGGTGCTGGAGAAACTCCTGCCACCGTGTCCCGTGCCGCCTTCCTTCGCGTCTTGAGGGGGCGGATCACTCCCCCTTCACGCCGGCCTTGTCGATGATCGGCTTCCATTTGGCGAACTCCGCCTTCTGGTAGGCGCCGAACGCGCCCGACTTCATCTGTTCGGGCGTCGGGATGTCCTGGCCGAGATTCTCGAGCCTGCTGCGGATTTCCGGATCCTGCAGGGCCTTGACCGCGGCAGCGTTGAGCTTGTCGATGATGTCCTTGGGCGTGCCCTTGGGCGCCCACAGGCCGTGCCAGATCGCGACCTCGATGCCGGGGAAGCCAGCCTCTGCGGTGGTCGGGATGTCCGGAGCCGCGGCGGTGCGCTGCTTGGCGGTGACGGCGTAGACCTTGAGCTTGCCGGCGCGGATGTGCGGCAGCGAGTTCGACGACTGGTCGATCATGATTTGGATCTGGTTGGCGATCAGGTCCTGCACCGCGGGGCCGGTGCCGCGATAGGGCACGAGCTGGTAGTTGGTGCCGGTCACCGCGAAGAAGGCCAGGGCGCCGATATGCGAGCCCGAGCCCATACCGGCCGTCCCGCCCGAGATCTTGTCGGCGTTTGCCTTGAGGTAGGCCACCAGCTCCTTGAGGTCCTTGGCCGGCACCTGGTTGGAGGTCACGACCAGCAGCGGGTTGGAGGGGAGGAGCGCGATCGGCTCGAGGTCGTTGATCAGGTCGTAGTTCAGGTTCTTGTAGATCGCGCCGTTGACGACGTTGGTGCCGAGATGGCCGATGCCGATCGTGTAGCCGTCGGGCGTGGCGCGGGCGAGCTTGCCCATGGCGATCGATCCGGCCGCCCCGGTGACATTGTCGATGACGAACTGCTGGCCCAGTTCCTTGGCCATGCGCTCGCCGACGATGCGCGCCATCACGTCGGTCGGGCCGCCGGCCGCGAAGGGCACGATCAGGCTGATGGGCTTGGTGGGATAGGCCTGGCCAAAGGCAGGGCCGGCAGCGGCAACCGCGAGCAAGGCGAGCGCAACTCTACGCAGCATGGCAATTCCTCCCTGAATTTCTCTTGTTGGGAGGAGCCTAGCGCTAAGCGGCGTCCGGCTCCATGGCGGGTTGCATCGTGACCAGCACGGTTCGGTTGGAGACCTGCTGGCCCTCCTGGACCGAGATCGCCTCGATCTTTGCGTCGAGCGCCGCCTTGAGCTGATGCTGGATTTTCATGGCTTCCAGCACGATCAGTGTCTGGCCGCGGCTGACCTTGTCGCCCGCCGCCACCTTGATGGCGACGATACGGCCGTCCATCGGCGCGCGCAGCTTGCCGTCGCTGCCGGCGGCCGCCGTCTCGGGCGGAGCATAGGTCCTGTCGGTGAACCGGACGGTGAGTGCATCGATGTCGAGCACGATGTCGTTGCCGTCGATGTGGAACGGCACCTCGACCGGATCAGGGTCGCGGACCTGCATCAGCCGCTCCTGGCCGCCTGCCGCCAGCCGGATCGGCGTCGCCTCGGGATTGGAATTGCGCCAGCCGCGCATCGACGGCGGATACTTCTGCGCCGAGGTCTGCCACAGCAGGCTTGCCGCGGCGGACCAATGGGCATCGCTGATCGCCGGGGCGGGGAACTCGTGCTTGGCAAGGAAGGCTGTCGTGGCTTCGCCGGCGGCGAAGTCGGGATGCTCCAGAAGACGGATCAGGAAATGGCGATTGGTCGTCGGTCCGAGCACGACGGTCTCGGCAAGGGCGCGGACGAGGCGTAGCCGTGCTTCCTCGCGCGTGGCGCCGTGGGCGATCACCTTGGCGATCATCGGATCGTAGTAGGGCGAGATCGCCAGCCCGTCCTTCATGCCGTGGTCGATGCGAACGCCCGGGCCGGTCGCCGGACGCCACCCGTCGATGCGGCCGGTCTGCGGCAGGAAGCCTGCATAGGCGTCCTCGGCGTACAGGCGCACCTCGATGGCGTGGCCGCTGAACGTCACCTGCTCCTGACGCAGCGGCAGGTGCTCGCCGCGCGCGACGCGAAGCTGCCATTCGACCAGGTCGAGGCCGGTGATCGCCTCGGTCACCGGATGCTCGACCTGCAGGCGGGTGTTCATCTCCAGGAAGTAGAAGGCGCCATCGGCGCCCAGCAGGAATTCGACCGTGCCGGCGCCGCGATAGCCGATGGCGCGCGCGGCCGCCACGGCGGCGGCGCCCATGCGGTCGCGCAGGGAGGCATCGACGGCGGGCGAGGGCGCTTCCTCGATCACCTTCTGATGGCGCCGCTGCACCGAGCAGTCGCGTTCGCCGAGATGGACGACCTCGCCATGGGCGTCGGCGAAGACCTGGATCTCGACGTGTCGGGCATCGACGACGGCCTTCTCGAGGATCAGCTCGCCCGAGCCGAAAGCGCTCTCGGCCTCGGTGCGCGCGGTGTGGATCGCCTCCAGGAGGTCACTCTCGCGTTCGACGAGGCGCATGCCGCGTCCACCGCCGCCGGCCGCGGCCTTGACCATGACCGGCAGGCCGATCTTGTGTGCTTCGGCTTCGAGGTTGGAGTCGCTCTGGTCGGTGCCCTGGTAACCGGGGACGCAGGGCACGCCGGCCTCGATCATGCGCCGCTTGGCGGCGGCCTTGTTGCCCATCGCAGCGATGGCGGCGGGTGGCGGGCCGATGAAGGTGAGACCCGCCTTCTCGCAGGCGGTGGCGAAGGCCTCGTTCTCCGACAGGAAGCCGTAACCGGGATGGATCGCGTCGGCGCCGCTCCTGTGTGCGGCCTCCAGGATGCGATCGATGCTGAGATAGCTCTCGCCCACGGGCGGCGGGCCGATGCGGACAGCCTCGTCGGCGTAGGCGACGTGCGGCGCATCTTTGTCGGCGTCGGAGTAGACCGCGACCGTGCGATAGCCCATCGCCTTGGCGGTCCGCATCACCCGCCAGGCAATCTCGCCGCGATTGGCGACCAGGACCTTGCTGAAGTTCATCACTCGACGGCCCAGCGCGGCGGCCGCTTCTCGGCAAAGGCGCGCAGGCCTTCGCCGGCTTCAGGGCCGCGGCGTGCCTCGGCGAACTTGTCGGCGGCGAAATCGAGCACGGCGGAGAGCGGCTCGGTCCCGACCTTCATCACCACCTGCTTGGTGAGCGCGTTGGCGATGGGTGCGCACTTGTCGATCTGCTTCAGCACCTCCTCGAGTTTGGCGTCGAGAGCGGCGGAATCGGCTACCAGATAATGCGCGATGCCGAGCCGCAGGGCCTCGGGGCCCTTGAAGCGCGCCGCCGTGAGCGCGAGGTGCCGCGTCTGCGGCACGCCGATGCGCTGGGCGACGAAGGGCGCGATCTGCGCCGGCACGATGCCGATGGCGGTCTCACTCATGGCAAAGCCCGCGCCCTCGGTGCAGATCGCCACGTCGGAGACGCACAGGATGCCGAAGCCGCCGGCAATGGCATAGCCCTCGACCGCCGCGACGACGACCTGGGGTGTGCCGTTCAGCATCTCGAGGAAGGCGCCGAACTGCCGGTTCCAGACGGCGATCGGATCCTTCTCGCCAGGCTTGGGCTTGTCGGTGAAGCTCTGCTCCATGTTCTTGAGGTCGGCGCCGGCGCAGAAGGTGCCGCCCGCGCCGCGCAGGATCACGACCTTGATGTCGCGGCGGTCGCGCAGGATGCCGAACACCGACTTGAGCTCCTCGATCAGCGTCGGGTTGAGCGCGTTCTTCACTTCCGGCCGGTTGAGCGTCACATAGAGACGCGACCGCTCGCGGCGCAGGAGGAGGGCTTCGTACTTGTCGGCGAATTCAATCATCATTGCTCCACTCAAGCTTTCCTCCCCTTGCACCGCAAGGGGAGGTGTCGACGTCTTACGGCGACGGAGGGGTCATGCTCGGTCTCTTGCCCCCTCCGCCCTCGTAAGACGAGGGCACCTCCCCTTCGCGGAGTCCGCGAAGGGGAGGCAACTGAATTATCGATTCTCCAGCCGCGGCAACGTGCCCATGTGCTTGGAGATGATCTGCAGCATCACCTCGTCGGCGCCGCCGCCGATCGAGGCGAGGCGCGAATCGCGGAAAGCGCGCGCGGTGGGCGATTCCCAGAGATAGCCGGCGCCGCCCCAGTATTGCAGGCAGCCGTCGGTCACCAGGCGCACCATGCGGCCGGCCTTCAGCTTGGCCATCGAGGCCAGCATCGTGACGTCCGCCCCGTCGAGATATTCCTCGCAGGCGCGATAGCAGAGCGAGCGCACCAGCTCGATCTCGGTGCGCAGCTCGGCCAGCTTGAAATGGATCACCTGGTTGTCGAGCAATGGGCGGCCAAACACCTTGCGCTCGCGGGTGTATTCGATCGTCTGGTCGATCAGCCGCTCCATGCCGACGACGGCGCTGATCGCGCCCCAAAGCCGCTCCTCCTGGAACTGCTGCATCTGGTAGACGAAGCCCATGCCCTCCTGGCCGATCAGGTTCCGCACCGGCACCTTCACCTCGTCGAGGAAGATCTGCGCGGTGTCCGAGGAGCGCATGCCGAGCTTGTCGAGCTGCTTCACGACCTCGACGCCTTTGGTCTTCATCGGCAGGCAGATCAGCGACTTGTTCTTGTGCATCGGCCCTTCGCCCGTGCTGGCGAGCAGGCACATCCAGTCGGCCTGCGTGCCGTTGGTCGTCCACATCTTGCCGCCGTTGATCACCCAGTCGCCGCCGACTCTACGCGCCGTGGTCTTGATCGAGGCGACGTCCGAGCCGGCGCCGACCTCTGAGACGCCGAGGCAGGCGACGTAGTCGCCGGCGATCGAGGGAGCGAGGAATTCTTTCCGTAGCTCGTCGCTGCCGTGGCGGGCCAGCGCTGGCGTCGCCATGTCGGTCTGGACGCCGATCGCCATCGGCACCGAACCGCAATGGATGTGACCCAGCTCCTCGGCCATCACCATCGCGTAGGAATAATCGAGGCCCATGCCACCGAATTCGGCAGCCTTGTTGATGCCCAGCAGGCCGGCATTGCCCAGCTTCTTGAAGACCTCGTGGGCCGGGAAGATGCCGTCCTCTTCCCATTGGTCGACATGCGGATTGATGTCCCGGTCGATGATCGCCCGCAGGGTGCGGCGGATCTCGTCATGTTCCTGGGTGAACTGCATGGCGCGCTCCTAGCGATTTCCCAGCCGCGGGAGCGTGCCCATCAGCTTGGAGATGATCTGCAGCATGACCTCGTCGGCGCCGCCGCCGATCGAGCCGAGGCGGCCGTCGCGGTAGCCGCGGGCCACCGGATTGTCCCAGAGGTAGCCGGCGCCGCCCCAGTATTGCAGGCAGGCGTCGGATACCTCGCGGCGCAGGCGGCCGGCCTTCAGCTTGCCCATCGAGGCCAGCATGGTGACGTCCTTGCCGGCGAGATAGTCCTCGCAGGCGCGGTAGACGATGGAGCGCAGCGCCTCGACCTCGCTCTTGAGCTCGGCCAGGCGGAAATGGATCACCTGGTTGTCGAGCAGAGGCCTGCCGAAGACCTTGCGCTCTCGCGTGTACTCGATGGTGGCGCTGATCAGCCGCTCGCAGGTGTTCAGCGAGCCCGCGCCGGCCCACAGACGCTCCTCCTGGAACTGCTGCATCTGATAGGTGAAGCCCATGCCGGGCTGGCCGATCGTGTAGCGCACCGGGACCTTCACCTCGTCGAAGAAGGTCTGGACCGTGTCCGAGGCGCGCATGCCGAGCTTGTCGAGCTTCTTGGCGATCTCGATGCCCTTGGTTTTCATCGGCACGACGATCAGCGACTTGTTCTTGTGCGCGGGCCCGTCGTCGGTGCTGGCCAGCAGGCACATCCAGTCGGCCTGGGCGCCGTTGGTCGTCCACATCTTGCCGCCGTTGATTACCCAGTCGCCGCCGACCCTGCGGGCGGTCGTCTTGATCGAGGCGACGTCGGAACCCGCTCCGGTCTCCGAGACGCCAAGACAGGCCACGTAGTCGCCGGTGATCGAGGGGACGAGGAATTCCTTCCGCAACTCGTCGCTGCCGTAGCGGGCGAGGGCGGGCGTCGCCATCGAGATCTGCACGCCGGTGGCCATCGGGATCGAGCCGCCGTTTACCCAACCCAGCGATTCGGCGCAGACCATGGCGTAGGAGAAGTCGAGGCCCGAGCCGCCGAACTCGACGGGCTTGTCGACGCCGAGAAGACCGGCATCGCCCATCTTCTTGAACAGCTCATGGGCCGGAAACTGGCCCTCTTTCTCCCACTGGTCGACATGGGGATTGATCTCGCGATCGATCAGCGTCTTCCAGGTCTGGCGCAGCGCCTCATGCTCGGGGGTGAACTTCATTTGTGTGTCCTTGCTCCTGGGACCTCCTCCCCATTCAAATGGGGAGGTGTCGCGGTAATCCGCGACGGAGGGGTCATGGGTGTGAAAGCGTCGCTCGTGACCCCTCCGTCAGCGTAAGACGCTGACACCTCCCCATTTGAATGGGGAGGAAGTTGAAAGCGTTGGGTCATCCCTCACATCCTCGCCACGCCGAAGGTGATTGGATTGAGCGGCCGCACGATCGACTCGCGCGCGATCGAAAGGGTGAAGGCCAGCACGCGGCGCGTGTCGCGCGGGTCGATGATGCCGTCGTCCCACAGATGGGCGGTGCCGTAGAGCGCCGTCGACTCGCGCTCGAACTGGTCGACGATGCCCTTGAACATCTTGTCGATCTGTTCGTGCGGCGGCTCCTTGCCCTCGCGCAGGAACTTCTGTTCGGTCACGGTCTTCATGACGCCGGCGGCCTGTTCGCCGCCCATGACGGCCGTGCGGCTGTTGGGCCAGGCGAAGATGAAGCGCGGGTCGAAGGCGCGGCCGCACATGCCGTAGTTACCGGCGCCGAAACTGCCGCCGATCACGATGGTGATCTGCGGCACGGTCGCGTTGGCGACCGCCTGGATCATCTTGGAGCCGTGCTTGACGATGCCGCCGCGCTCGCTTTCGGTGCCGACCATATAGCCGGTCGTGTTCTGCAGGTAGACGATGGGCGTGCCCTGCTGGCAGCAGAGCTGGATGAACTGGGCGGCCTTCACGGCGCCCTTGGCGGTGATCGGGCCGTTGTTGCCGATCAGCGCCACCGGCTCGCCCTCGATGGCGGCCCAGCCGCAGATCGTCTGCTGGTCGAACAGCGCCTTGAATTCCAGGAAGTCCGAGCCATCGACGAGGCGCGCGATCACCTCGCGCACGTCGTAGGGATCCTTGTGCGACGGCGGGACCACGCCGCACAGCTCCTCGACATCGTAGAGCGGCTCCTTGAACGACCGCTCGGCGCGCGGCGGCAGCCGGTCGTTCCAGTGCCATTTGGCGATCACGTCGCGCGCCATGCGGATGCCGTCGGCGTCGTTCTCGGCCATCCATTCGGCGACGCCCGAGACGGTGGCGTGCATCTCCGCGCCGCCCAAATCCTCGTCGGTCGCGATCTCGCCGGTGGCGGCCTTGAGCAGCGGCGGGCCGGCCAGGAACACCTTGGCCTGGTTGCGCACCATGATGACGTAGTCGCTGAGTCCCGGAAGATAGGCGCCGCCCGCCGTCGACGAGCCGTGCACCACCGTTACCTGCGGGATGCCGCGTGCCGACATGCGCGCCTGGTTGGCGAAGCCGCGGCCGCCGGGCACGAAGATCTCGGCCTGGTAGAGCAGGTTGGCGCCGCCGGACTCGACCAGGTTCACGACCGGTAGCTTGTTCTCCATGACGATCTGCTGCACGCGCTGGCCCTTGCGCTGGCCGGAGGGCGCGACGGTGCCGCCCTTGATGGCAGAGTTCGACGCCGCCACGACGCAGCGCACGCCCTCGACATAGCCGATGCCGGCGACCGAGCCGCCGCCGGCGCTCGACCCGTCCTTGTCGTCGTGCATGCGGTAGCCGGCGAGCGGCATCAGCTCAAGGAAGGGCGCGCCGCGATCCAGGAGCAGCGCGATGCGCTCCCGCGGCATGAGCTGGCGGCGCTTGGCGAAGCGCTCGCGCGACTTCTCGGACGCCGCCTGGACGCTGGCTTCGGCCTCGCGAAACTCGGCGATCGCGGCGAGCATGCGTTCGCGGTTCTGCTTGAACTCGTCGCTGTTGCGATCGATCTGGCTTTCGAGAATCGGCATGTCGCCCTCAGCCGCCCAGCACCTTGGGCGTCACGGCCAGATGGAAGCCGTCGAACGGCTTGGATCGGTCGGTGGTCGGAAGCTCGACCGAGCGGTTGGCGAGCGGCACGCCGCCGTCGATGCGGATCTCCGTGCCGGTGATGTAGGAGGAGGCGTCGCTCAGCAGGAAACAGACGGCGGCGGAGACTTCGCTCTCGGTGCCGAGACGGCCCAGCGGGCAGTGGCCCTTGAGCTTGGGAATCTGTTCCTTGAAGTCGCCGGTGTAGGTGTCCATGCCCGAAGAGGCGATCCAGCCCGGCGCCACCGAGTTCACCCGCACGCCCGCGGCCGCCCATTCGTAAGCGAGCGTCATGGTGAGGTTCGCCATGCCGGCGCGCGCGGCGCCGGTGTGAACCATATTGGGGAAACCGTTGCGGTAGTCCGCGGTCATGTTGACGATCGATCCGCCATGGTTCTGCATCGATTGCGTGAACACCTCGCGGCTCACGATGAAGCCGCCCGTCAGGTTGTTGCGCACCACCACGTCGAAACCCTTGGCGCTGAGCGACGCCGCAGGGGAGGGGAACTGGCCGCCGGCATTGTTGAACAGGCCGTGGATGCGGCCGTTCTTCGCCACGATCGAGGCGACCGCTTCCTTGACCTGGGCTTCCTCGCGGATGTCGAAGCCATGGGTCTCGCAGGTGCCGCCCGCCGCCTCGATCTCGGCCCTTACCTTGTCGAGCTTTTCCTGTTTGCGGCCGGTGATGACGACATGGGCGCCAAGGGCTGCGATCTCGTGCGCCGTGCAACGGCCGATGCCGCTGCCGCCGCCGGTCACGATGACCGTCCGGCCCTCAAACAACCCCGGTTTGAAGACCGAGCGATAGGTCATGTTTCCTCCGACTGAACGGCCGTTTACCGGCCTGTAGTTGACGTTTACGTAAAGGTCAAGTAATCCCCCAAGACCATTGCCGATGGGAGGAATTCGATCATGACCTTGCAGGAAATCACCGAGAAAATGAAGGAAGGCGCTTCGAAGAAGACAGCCTTCGGAAACAGCGTCAAGTTCGCCACGGATCAGGGCGTCGTCCACATCGACGGCAACCAGACCCCGCCGGCCGTCACCAACGACGACACCGCTGCCGACTGCACCATCAAGATGGACTTCAGCGACTTCGCCGACCTGATCGGCGGCAAGCTCGATGGCATGACCGCGTTCATGACCGGCAAGCTGAAGATCGAAGGCGACATGGGCGTCGCCATGAAGCTGAAGTCGATCCTGGGCTAAGCGCAGCGCGCGAAAGCCCGCTCAGTTCTAACAAGGGCCCCCTCGCGGGGCCCTTTCTGCGTCTGCTCAGCCCTGCCTGCTCTTGTGGTAGTGCCGCCTGGCCTTGGCGCGGTTGCCGCAGGACGACATGGTGCACCAGCGGCGCTTGCCGGCCCGGCTCTCGTCGAGGAACAGGTAGAGGCACTCGGGGTTGGCGCAGCGCCTTACCTTGGCGAGGCTCGCGCTCGCCAGCAGGTCTCCCGCCGACCACAGGACAGGAGCGAGAAGGGCCAGCGCCGTGCCCGATCTCATGTCGAGTTCCCAGTCGAACGCCTCGCTGCCGCGCTTCAGCGTCTGACGCGCAGGCGCCGCCGCGAGGACCGCATTCAGCCCCTCGAACTCGCGGGCCGCGGGTGCCTTGCCCTGGGCCACGGCGTCGAACAGCCGATGGAGGGTCTCGCGCAGTTCCAGCGCCCGCTCGAATTCCTTCTGGGAGGGGGGCTTGGGCGCCCGGGTCCAGGCCGCCAGATCCGCCGGCGTGTTCAGCGTCTCCGTGGGCGTGTCCTGTCCCCGCCAGTAACGCGTATTGGCGAAGTCGAGACAGAGGTCGTGGCGAGTCATCGATGGGACTTACTAACCGGTTGTCGAGTTGACAAGGAATGGCTCCAAGAATAACCATATAACCGGTTAGATAGTTATGACGGAGGGAATTGCCATGTTCGACCATGTATCCATCGGCGTCGCCGACATCGCCCGCACCCGGAAGTTCTACGACGCCGCGCTGGAGCCGCTTGGCTATGCGCGACTGAGCGACGGCGAGACCTCGCTGGGCTATGGGGAAAAGGAAGTCGGTTTGTGGATCAGCAAGACGGCCAAGCCCGTGAAGCCCGACATGGAATCCGGTCTGCACTTCTGCTTCGTTGCGAAGGGCCGGAAGTCGGTCGACGCGTTCCATGCCGCGGCGCTCGAGAGCGGCGGCAAGGACAACGGCAAGCCCGGCCTTCGTTCGGATTACAGCCCGACCTACTATGCGGCCTTCGTGATCGATCCCGACGGCTATCGGATCGAGGCCTATTGCGGGAAGTGACCGCATCGACTTGCCATGACCGCTCCCGGTCCCGATGTTGAAGGGACCGGTAGCGATCCTGTGAGGCGAGGATGACGATGAAGACCGTTCGGAACGCCACGCCGGCGGAAGAGGCGGCGGCCATCGCCACGCTGACGCTCGCGTTCAGCACCGATCCGGCAACACGCTGGACCTGGCCGGATCCGCAGGCCTATCTCAACGCCTTTCCACGCTTCGCCAAGGCATTCGGCGGCGCGGGCTTCGCCAAGGGTGGCGCCCACATCATCGGCGACCATGCCGGCACGGCGCTGTGGCTGCCGCCCGGGACCGAGGCGGATGGAGGTGCGCTCGGCGAGCTGATGCGGACCACGGCCTCACCGCAGTCCATGAGGGACGGCATGCAGGTGATGCAGCAGATGGCGAACTACCACCCACGCGAAGCGCACTGGTACCTGCCGTTGATCGGCATCGACCCGAAGCATCAAGGCAAGGGCCTGGGCGGCGCCCTGCTCGATCATGCGCTCGAGATCTGCGACCGCGATGGTGCGCTCGCCTATCTCGAATCCTCGAATCCGCGCAACGTGCCGCTCTATCAGCGCCATGGCTTCGAGATCCTGGGACAGATCCAGTTCGGCAGCTCGCCAACCCTGGTGCCCATGCTGCGCCGGCCGCAGCGGCGCCCGCTCGACTGAGGCTTCAGGCCGCCTTCTTGCCGTGATGGCTGTGCAGCTTGGCGCTGAGCACGCGGCGGATCGCATTGAACTCCGGGCTGGCGACGTCGCGCGGACGGACCAGCTCGAGCCCGTTGTCGCTTTCGATGCGGCCGGGTCCCGGTGTCATGACGACCACGCGGTTGGCCAGCAGGATCGCTTCCTCGACCGCGTGGGTCACGAACACGACCGTGAGCTTGGTGCGCTCCCAGATGTCCAGCAGCTCGTCCTGCAGCCGCTCGCGCGTCATGGCGTCGAGGGCGCCGAACGGCTCGTCCATCAGCACGAGCTCGGCGTCGTTGGCCAGCACGCGGGCGATCGCCACGCGCTGCTTCATGCCGCCCGAGAGCTGGTGGGGATAGGCGTTGGCGAACTTGGCGAGGCCCACCAGGTCGATGAACTTGTCGACGATCGCTTTGACCTCGGCGGCACCGAGGCCGCGCGCGGCCGGACCGAAGCCGATGTTGGCGCGCACGCTCAGCCAGGGGAACAGAGCGTAGTCCTGAAAGACCATGCCGCGCGACGGATCGGGTCCGGCGATCGGGCGGCCCCACATCAGGGCCTCTCCCGAGGAGGGCTGGTCGAAACCGGCCATGATGCGCAGCAGGGTGGACTTGCCGCAGCCGGAGGCGCCGATCAGGCAGATGAACTCGCCCTTGTTGATCGAGAGGTTGGCGTCCGCGAGGGCGTGGATCGTCTGGTCCTGGAGCTGGAAGACCTTGGACACGCCCTTGATCTCGACGATGGGAGTCGCTGACTCAGCCATGATGGTTGGGACTCCAGCGCAGGAGGTAGTTGCCGAGCGCCACGACGACGCGGTCGGACAGGTAGCCCGCGAGGCCGATCACGATCATGCCGCAGATCACCAGTTCGGTGCGCGACAGGGTGCGGCCGTCCATGATCACGGCGCCCAGCCCCTCCGGCACGCCGGTCATCTCGCCGACGACGATGACGAACCAGGCGAGACCGAGGCCGAGGCGAAGACCGGTGAAGATCGACGGCGTCGCGGCGGGCAGCACCACCTTGTAGAACTGGGCGTTGCCGCGGCAGCCCAGCATCGAGGCGGCCTCGAACAGCTTGGGATCGACCGAGCGCACGCCAAAGATCGTGTTGAGCAGGATCGGGTAGAAGGCGCCGAGGCAGACCAAGGCGAAGGCCGACTTGGCGCCGAGCCCGAACAGGATCATCGACAGCGGCAGCCAGGCCGTGACCGGGATCGGCCGCATCACCTGCAGGAACGGATCGAGCAGCATGCGCGCGCTCGGCACGCGGCCGATCAGGATGCCGATCGGCAGGGCGAAGAGAGCGGCCAGCGCAAAGCCGCCATAGACGCGGCCCATCGAGGCCAGCAGGTGGGTGGTCAGCGTCGCGGAGTAGGCATCGTCGTAGATGCCGCCCACCGCGAAATCGATCATGTACTCCCCGACCGCGTAGGGCGTCGGGATGAGCCGGGTCCATTGCTGGGTGGTCGCCACCTGCCAGAAGGCGAGCAGCAGCAGCGGCACGATCAGCGCCAGCACCGTCGGCTTGAAGCGCGCCCACGTCGTGCGCGTCGCCGCACGCGACGTGGCGGCGGCCGGTGCCGCCGCCGCAACCGATCCTGTCTCGACGATCGCCATGATGCGCTCCGTCGCCCGTGCTTCGTCTAGCTGGCGATCTCGTTCGAGAACTTCGGATTGAGGAAGACGTCGAACTTCGGCAGCGCGCGGATCTGCTTCAGCTCCAGCATGTGCTGGGCATAGGTCTTGGCCTGGCCCTGCACCTTGTCGTCGAGCTTCCAGACGTATTCGACGTTGTCGGCGCCGAGCGCCTGCTCGACCGCGGCCCGGTTGGCGCCGAGCTTCTGCACCGTCATGTCGACCACGGCCGGCTTGTTGGCCGACATGAACTCGACGGCCTGCCGGTGGGTCTTCAGCATGGTGCGGATCATGTCCGGGTTCTTGGCGACCGTCTCCTCGTTGGTGCCGATGATCATGTTGAGGCCGCCCATGGCGGTGCCGTAGGGGTATTCGACGAGCTGGCCGACGCCGGACGTGATGGACAGGGCCGGGGCCGGCTCGGCGCCGACATAGGCATCGATGTCGCCGCGCGCGAGCATCGCCGGCATCTCGCCGAACGGGACGCGGACCGACGTGATGTCCTTCGGCGTGAGACCCTCCATTCGCATGCGCTCGAAGATGAAGACCTCCTGCGTCGAGCCCGGCCAGATGCCGACCTTCTTGCCCTTGAGATCCTTGATCGTCTTCACGTCGGAGCCGGCCTTGGAGATCACGCCCATGCCCCGGTTCGACATCGCGCCCACGACGACCACAGGCTCGCCGGCGGCGGCGCCCAGGATGCCGGCGGCGATGCCGAACGTGCCGAGGTCGACCGACTTGGTGACCACGGCGTTCTTGCAATC
>JBILYJ010000089.1:0-14453 GCA_044377795.1 Reyranella sp.
CGGCGGCAACAGCCGCAAAACCGCCAGCTGCCATTCCGGCATCGGCGGGCTACAGCCGTCTATCGGTTGTGAAGCTATTATACACAGACATCAGATACTGGCCATAGCGGCTCTTCCCCGCTGAAGCAGCCAGCTTGAGAAATGCCTCGAGCGAGATGTACCCCAGCCGCAATGCAATCTCCTCCGGACAGGAAACCCGCAGCCCCTGGCGCTGCTCCAATATCAGCACGAACTGGCTGGCTTCCGTCAGGGCTTCGTGGGTGCCGGTATCGAGCCAGGCGAACCCCCGCCCCAGAACCTCGACGAAGAGCTCGCCCCGTTCCATGTAGGCACGGTTGACATCGGTTATCTCGATCTCGCCGCGCGGCGAGGGCTTCAAATTCGCGGCGATGTCGATCACACGATTGTCATAGAAATACAGACCGGTCACGGCAGCATTCGACTTGGGATGGGCGGGCTTCTCCTCGATCGAAATCGCCTGGCCCTTCGCGTCGAGCTCGACGACGCCATACCGTTCGGGATCGGCAACGACATAGGCAAAAACCGTCGCGCCGACCTCTCGAGTCATTGCCCCGGCCAGCGCCTCGGGCAATCCATGGCCATAGAAAATATTGTCGCCCAGGATCAGGGCGACGCGATCCGAGCCGACGAAGTCACGCCCGACGATGAAGGCGTCGGCGAGACCCCGCGGCGTCTCCTGGATGGCGTACTCGAGGCGCAGCCCCCATTGGCTTCCATCGCCCAACAGTCGCTGGAAGAGCGGCATGTCGATCGGCGTCGAGATGATGAGGATTTCCCGAATCCCCGCGAACATCAGCGTCGAAAGCGGGTAATACAGCATCGGCTTGTCGAAGACCGGCAACAGCTGCTTCGAGACCACCGCCGTCACGGGATAGAGACGGCTGCCCGTGCCGCCCGCCAGAATAATGCCCTTCATCCAGTGCCCCGCGCTGCCAGTTGGTCGCCTTGCCATTAGACCAGAATCGTTCCTATAAAAAGGACGTTGGGTGTTGGGAGCAGTTGCGGCATGCGGACAATCGAGGCGCCATTGCCAGGAGTGATTGTCTTCGAGCCTCGCCGGTTTGGCGATGCCCGCGGCTTCTTCGTCGAGACGTTCCAGGCCGAGCGCTACGCTGCGGCCGGTGTTCCCGGCCCGTTCGTCCAGGACAATCTGTCGAGATCGACTCGCAACGTCCTGCGCGGCCTGCACCTGCAATATCCGCGCTCCCAGGGCAAACTCGTGAGCGTTCTGCGAGGCGCGGTGCTCGACGTCGCGGTGGATGTCCGGGTCGGCAGCCCGACCTTCGGCAAGTACGTCGCGATGGAACTCAGCGAGGAGAACGGCCGGCAAATGTTCGTCCCGCGAGGCTTCGCGCACGGATTCGTCGTCCTGTCGGAAACGGCTGATTTCTTCTACAAGTGCGATGGTCCCTACAGCCCGACAGATGAAATCACCGTGCGGTGGTGCGATCCGGCGCTCGGCATCGATTGGCGCGTCGACAATCCCCAGGTTTCGACCAAGGACGCGGCTGCACCCCTGCTCTCGGAGATACCGAACCTTCCCCGGTACGAGGCCTGACGTTGCGTATTCTCGTGACCGGCGTGACGGGACAGGTCGGATCGGCTCTGACTTCTAAGCTGGCGGCCTTCGGCACCGTCGTGCCGGCCTCCCGCACCGTTCTCGATCTCACGCAGCCGCAGGATATCGCATCGCGACTCGATGACATTGCGCCGGATGTCATCGTGAATCCCGCCGCCTATACGGCGGTCGATCGTGCCGAAGACGAGCGCGATCTCGCGTTCCGCGTCAACGCCGAAGCCCCGCGAGCGCTCGCCGAGTGGTCGGCCCGGCGCCGCATCCCGCTGCTGCACTTCTCGACCGACTACGTCTATAGCGGCCGTGGAACCACCCCTTGGAAGGAAGGCGACGAGACCGGCCCGCTCTCGGTCTACGGCGCCAGCAAGCTGGACGGCGAGGCTGCCATTCGCGAAGTGGCGGGTCAGCATCTCATCGCGCGGACGTCGTGGGTGTATGCCCCAACGGGCAGCAATTTCCTGCGCACCATGGTGCGACTGGCCCAGGAACGCGAGGAACTGCGCGTCGTCGCGGACCAGATCGGCGCGCCCACATCGGCAACCATCATCGCGGACACGCTGGCGGCCTTCTTTGCCTCGCCCCAGGGGCTTTCCGGTGTCATCCAGCGTGCAGACGGACTCCTCCACGTTGCGGCTGCCGGCAGCACCAGCTGGCACGGCTTCGCAACAGCCATCTTCGAGGGGCTGCGGGCGCGAGGTGTTCCATTGAAGGTGGAACGCGTCGTTCCGATCGGCACGGCCGACTATCCCACCAGGGCGCACCGTCCGATCAATTCCCGCCTCGATCTGTCGAAGCTGTCGCAAGTACTCGGTCGTTCGACGCCGGATTGGTCGGCAGGGCTCGCAGCCGTGCTCGACGAATTCGTCGTTTCACGGATCAAAAATCCGATCTGATCGTTGGCATCGATCACGACTTAAGCGACGGTATGCTTCGTGCCCAAAGTCTGCTTTGCACCCATCTGGTATCCCCTCGAGGAGTACGCCACCTCACGCCTGAGGGCGAAGAGCGTGGCCGAATTGCTGCGGCAAGACACGCCGTGGGACGTCGAGCTGGCCTACAGCGACGACGCCGACATCTCGGTCATCGTCCAGCTTTGCAGCGACAGGAACCTGGAGGCGATCCGCACGAATCGCGACCAGATGGTTGTGTACGACATCTGCGATCGCTTCTTCGCGTCAGACAGTCTCTTCAGGACCGACGAAGGTGTCCTGCACGCGCGCAGCCGCTGCCTCGAAGTCATCGATCGCGCCGACGTGCTGATCGCCCCGACGTTGCGGCTGAAAGTCGAACTCAACAGCCTGTTCCCGGCGAAACCCTGCTTCCACATTCCCGAGCTGGTGGACTACGGCGCCATGCCGAGTCCAGCCACCCCGGCAGACTCCCGCCGACTCGTCTGGTTCGGTCACACCACGCGCGGCAACTTCGAAAGTGCGAGCTGGATGATCGATCATCTCGTCGCCGCGCACGGCTACCAACCGGCGCTCGTCACCAACCCCGCCACGATGCAGCGCCGCTATCCCTCCTACGCCGGGTTCTGCAAAGCCTGGTCGCTCGATTCCGTCAGATCGGAACTGGCCACGGCTGCGCTTTGCCTCGTGTCGCACTCTCCATCGGAACCCTTCAAGAGTCCCAATCGCTTCGCGACGGCGATGACGCAAGGCGTCCCTACTCTGGCAAGCGGGTCACCGGCGTGTGACGACATCCTCCAGGCGGCGGGCTATGGTCAGATGTCCGTCAGCACCACGCTCGATGTCGACCGGGCTCTCGAGTTCCTGGCGGATCCCGATCGACGCAGTTCCTACGTGACGGATGTGCAGGCGGAGATATGGCGCCGGCACTCTCCCGAGACTGTCCGTCGCGCCTATCTCGATCTCTTCGAGAAGATGCTCCCCGACAGGGACACTTACTGATTTCCGGCCCCCTGACCGACCTGCCGGTACTGCCCGATGAACCACCGCCAGGTCGCCTCGAGGCCGCATTCCAGCCCCGTCCCGGGCGAATATCCAAAGACCTCAACCGCCTTGGCGATGCTTGTGTGGGTTCGCCGAACCTCGCCCATGCGCCACGGGGCGTAGCGTATGTCGAGCGGCCAGTCCGGACCGACGATCCGGCCGACCTTGTCGAGCAGGTCAGCAAGCGTGGTCGGCCTCCCTGAACCCAGGTGGAAGATGCCGGACGCCCGCGCATCCATCGCCCGGATGATGCCGTCGCACAGGTCGTCGACGAAGACGAAGTCGCGTTCCTGGCTGCCATCGCCGTAGATGGTGATGGGCTCGCGCTCGAGGATCTGGCGAAACAGGTGGGCGACGATGCTGCCTTTGCGAGTAGAATAAGGCCCGTAGACATTGGCAAACCGCAGCACGGCCGACCGCAGGCCATATGAACCCTCGAAGGCGTGGGCGTAGGCTTCCATCGCGAGCTTCGAGGCGCCATAGGGCGAGGACGGTTTGGGCAGCATGTCCTCATGGATCGGGCCGTCCGTATCCCCGAACATCGCGCCCCCGGTCGAGGCCAGCACGACGTGCGCGATACCGGCATCCCGGGCGGCCAGGAGCACGTTCAGCGTCCCCCGCGCGTTGACCTCGAAACCGAGCTCAGGATCCTGGATCGATTCCACCACGCGCGTCTGCCCTGCGAGATGGACAATCGCGCTGCAGCCGCGCGCGGCACGCCGCACAGCCGCCAGATCGCGGACATCGCCGTCCTGATAGATGACGGCCCCGTCAGCCACGAGCCCCGGAACCGTCATCGAACCATTATCCAAAACGACGAGTTGCGATTGGCCGTTTGCGGCCCTGATCCGACGCATCAGGTTGGTTCCGATGAACCCCCGACCGCCTGTTATGAGAATCTTCTGACTATCCACGATGTGCGCCGCCGTGACGGGTCGGGCTGCTATTCGGCAGCGATCGTGTCGAAATGCTCGCGGGCGACACGAGCCCGCTCCGGCGTCCAGTACGATACGCAGGGGATCTTCGAGAAATCGGCGCGATCCCGATAGAGGCCGGCAACGGCGCTGATCTCCTCGAGCAACCCCCGCTCCAGAGTCGTCGACGACACCCCAAGCGCATGAAAATTCGGGTTGGAGACCTGAAGCTCGTTTTCCGCGATCTCGTTGCGCGGATTGGGTACATTCTCGATGGTCGCGCCGGTGAGCTTCTGGACGATCGCGGCCAGGTCGCGAATTCGATGGGTCTCGGTCATCTGATTGATGATGCGCACCCGATCGCCGGCGGCCGGTGGCGATTCAATGGCCCGCCGGACACAGTTCACCGTATCGCGAATATTAATGAACGCCCTGGTCTGCCCGCCTGTCCCGTGAACAGTCAGGGGATAGCCCACCGCCGCCTGCATCAGGAAGCGATTGAGGACCGTCCCATAGTCACCGTCGTAGTCGAACCTGTTGATCAGCCTCTCGTCGAGCACTGTTTCAGGCGTCTGCGTTCCCCAGACGATGCCCTGATGCAAGTCCGTGATCTTCAGCTTGTCGTTCTTGGCATAGAACTGAAAAAACAGAGCGTCCTGCGTCTTGGTCATGTGATAGATGCTGCCGGGATCGGCCGGATACAGGATTTCCCGATCGACGAAGGTTCCGTTGGCAAGCTGAACCTTGACGTTGAAGTACCCCTCCGGAATCACCCCTCCGAGGGCGCCGTACCCGTAGACGCCCATCGTGCCCAGATGCACGCACTGGATGTTGCGATCCACCTCGACGATGGCGGCGAGGATGTTGTTCGTCGCGTTGAGGTTATTGTTGACCGTGTAGCGCTTGCAGGCGGCCGACTTCATCGAATAGGGCGCCGCGCGCTGTTCGGCAAAGTGTACGCAGGCCACCGGCCGATATTCCCTGAACACGTCACAAATCGCGTCGAAATCGGTGGCGACGTCGATTTCGTGGAACCTGATGGTTCTGCCGGTGAGCGACTTCCAGGCGTCCAGCCGTTCGTCGAGGGTGCGAATCGGTGTCAATGAGCTTGCGGAAAGCTCCGCTTCAATACGCCGCCGGGAAAAATTATCGACAATTACGACCTCGTATCCAGCGTGGCTCAGATGCAGGCTGGTGGGCCAGCCGCAAAAGCCGTCTCCACCGAAGACAATGACAGTGCCTTCAGACATTGTGCACTTCTAACATCAACACTCCCTCACCCGGGTTCTCATATCGCCACAATTTCCCCCCAGACGATGGCGTCAAGGAGGCAAAATGCCTCAATAATTCGAACTCCGCGTCAGATCGAAGTAGGTCCCGGAAACGGCGCGGATGACCTGCATGAGCTTGAGGAACTGCGCGGCTTCCGCCGTCGCCATCACGACAATGTCCTTATTGCGCAATTGCACTTGCTGGGCAAAGAAATAGCCGTCCGCCTGGGTGAGATCGACCCTGTAGATGAACGGTATACTGCCCGCCCCCTCCAGTGTGTCCACGCGGGAGGACACGTACCGCTTATCGACGGCTTGATGATCGACGGTTAGTACCTGCCGCGCCAGAGGAGCGGGCTCGTAGCGAAACAGGTAGACCGCCGCGAGGTTCGTGATCGTCTCGACCCCACCGCCCGCGCGCGCGATGGCTTCGGCCAAAGTGATCGTCTCGACGTCGAAGGGATACTGGTTCACCTTTTGCGTCGCCCCCATGACGAGGAACGTCTTGGGATTGAAAACCAGCGAAATACTGTCGTTGGGCTGGGCCAGGATATTGTCTTCCGAGTTCGACATTATCTGGGTCAGCGGGACCGAGAAGGTCTGCTTCCCGCGCATGAGGCGGAGATCCATCTGGATGGCCGTCGACTTTGGCCCGCCGGCCCAGGCAACCGCGTCCAGCAGCTTTTCACCGCGCAAGGTCAATGGCATGAGGCCCGACCTGTTGACTTCGCCGCCCACGGCAATGGTGTTGCTCACGTTGCCTGCCATCGACACGACAACCTGCGGGCGCACCGTCTGGTTGCCCAGCCCCTCCTGAATCAGAGCCGCCGCCTGTGAAGGCGTGCGCCCCGCCACCGTGACGCGCCCGACATAGGGCACGGTCACCTTTCCATCGGATTCAACCAGCTGAAGCGGGATCGTGGAGGGTTGCGGCGCCGCCATTCCCGGCGTTCCGGTAATCAGCGCAGGGACCGTGCCTTGAAACAAGGTAGAGCCCGCCGTCTCATACACGGTGATGCCGATGAGATCGCCCGGCTTGAGCGCGACGCTCGGGGTGTATTTTTGTGTTCGAAACGCGGCAGGAAAGCTCTCTGGCCGGTAGCCCGCGAGAGTCCGACTGACCAGCGACGTGACTTTCACCACGTACACGTCCCAATTTTCGTCTTTCGATCGGATCAACTGCGTAGAGGTCGGCGCTACGCCCGGCAGGGCGTCGCAGGATGCGAGACCCAGCAGGAAGAAGCCCAACAATATCCGCGAAAACACCGTCATTTCCTGGCGAAATCCGTAAAAGGAACGAGCCCCGTGAATTGAGGCAGAAACAGGTCTGAGGCGACCGTATCATACATTTCCAGGCACAAGGCAGCGCGCGGCCGTGACCGTTGTGAATTAAATCGTTGAACGACCCACAAGAGCGTCTCAAAGTTGAAGTCAATCTAGCTCACTCGGAATCCGCCCAGATCGGGCCGCAGGCGCATGGCTCTCATCGGCTACATAGACGGGCTCTCCCGGGACCAGATTCGGGGGTGGGCGGTCGATCTGGAAGCTCCCGGCGAATGCGTCGTGGTACATGTCGAAGCGGCACGCGGCGCGGATGGCCGACAGGTTATTGCCGACCGTTATCGGGCCGACGTGCACAAGCAGGGCATTGGCGACGGTTACTGTGGTTTCGCGGTTCCCGCGAAATTCTTCGCTCCCTCGGCCCGTGTCCGCTTCCTTGGTGGTCACCCCCTCCGCGAGTTCGGGCGATTTTCGTTTCCTGCCGCGCCCCGCAAGGCCACTACTTTCAGGAAGGGACCTCTCGTCGTTCGGCTCGACCGACGCAATGCGACCGCGGGTCTGACAGGCTGGGCCTTGAATCGTCAGGACCTCGAGCAGCGGCGACGTCTGCTCCTTTGCGCGAATGGGCACATCCTCGCCACGCAGACGGCCACGCTGTTCCGTGAGGACAGTCTCACCGAGGGGGGCGACGGGCTCCACGGTTTCAGCCTGCCTCCCGTCAACGCTTCGTCGGGCCTGGCCATGGTCGATGCCTTCACCGGAACGGCGATCGCCCTCGACTGATGGCCAGAATTCGCATTGCACTGATCCATGCCTTGCCGACCGATGGTTGGCACGGGCCCTCTCATGCCCTTCAACAAGCGGCGCGCAGTCTCTCCCGCAGCGGCCACGAAGTGATGTCGATCGACGCCTCGCACCTCGGTTCAGGCGATCTCCCCCCGATCCTCACCGCGCATAACCGGGCTACGGCGACACGGCACATGCTCGCGAGTCACCGTATCGCCATGCAAATGGCCGACAATCCTCCAGACCTCGTCATCGCACCCTTGCGTGGAGGCGTTGCCCAGGCCCTGCTCATGGCAAGGGCCTGTGGCGAGGCCTTCTCGGAGACACGCTTTGCCCTGTGGTCCAATGCACCATCACGCGACCTTTTGATCGGAGGAGATGCGCAGGTTGGCGATCTTTCACCCTTGATCGCCGACGCCCTGGAGCGCCAGTGCCTCTCCCTGGCGGACTGCCTCATCGTAGACGACGCGTCGAGCCTGCCGATGTCCCTGGGAGAATGCGTGAACGAGCTGCCGCACGTTCCCTGCCGACGCTTCCCCTGCTCGTCGCCCCCTGCGCCTGACGTGGAAGTTCAGGAGATTGTCTTTGTGGGAGCGTTTCAGCGCTCGAGCGGCGTACCGGAATTCATCGCAGCGATCGAGCATCTGGAGAAGAATGACCTGCTGGGCGGGCGCCTGGTCTCCTTTGTCGGACCGGTTGGCGATTCGCGGTACGGGCTCAGCAAGGAGTGGCTGGGACAGAGAGCGGCCCGGTGGGCTTTCCGCTTTCGCGTCGTGGCCGAATCGAATCGCGAAGCCGCCCTCGCCTATGCGAGTCAACCGGGACGCCTTGCCGTCGGCATCTCGACCAATGGAGAGGAACTCGAAGCCATCCGGTCCTGCTGCCCGCGCCATGTCGCGCATCTGGCACAGCCGATGTCCGACGGCGACGTCGTCCCTGGACTTGCGGGGGCTATCTCCTCCGCCTTGCAGGGCGGCCGCCGCGACCCGCTTCCGGAGACCGAGATCGATTGGAATGGACTGCTGGAGGACCTTCTCGACCAGCCCATCCGCGCACCGCGGACTTCCGCGGTGAGTGTGTCGGTCTGCGTCCTCCACTACGACCGACTGCGGTTACTCGAGCGTGCACTCTCCAGCATTCCCCAAACCATCGACGGCCGTGACGTCGAAGTCATCGTCATCGACAACGCGACCCCCCTGAGCGGAATGAAGGGCAGGATCGAAGCCGTTGCGGGCCATCGGCGCCACCTGAGGGTTCTGGAGCTGAAGGAGCGGCTTCCCCAGGCTGCCGCCTGCAATCTTGGACTGGCCGCCGCCGAGGGAGAGGTCGTGGCCTTTCTCGATGACGACAACTTCTACGTTCAAGATGGATTGGCCCGTCTGGCCGCGGCAGCGAGTGCACACGATGTCGTGGTCACCAATCTCGAGATCTTCGACGGTCGCGAAGGGTCAATGAGTTCCGGCCGCCTCATCTTCCTCGGCGAGGCCCACTCCGCAGGCCTCTTCTACAATTTCTTCGGCGATACGGCGATGGCAGTGCGGCGGGCGGCCTTCGTCCCGCAGGGCTGCTTTCACGAGATGAGCTGCGAGTATCCGAGCCTGGACTGGGTCAGCTTGGCCAAAGCCTATGGTCGCGGCTCGAGGATAGGCGTCCTCCAATGGCCGGCCGTCAGATATCGTCGCGATACAGCCCGCGCCGACATCCAGTCGGCGAAGCTCGATCAGGCCGGCGCGCGGGCGCTCGTCTTCAAGGCCTATCGCGGCCGATTCGATGCCGAGATGGTCGCCCGCTACGCACAGAATCTCGAGCTCGGCGATCTCTAGGGCTTCGATTGTCCGACGTATGTGAGGTCGTTTCCCGTCAGGAGCAGACGACCTCGTCTCAGGAACACACCGGTATCGGCGACGACGACGTCGATGCGATGGGCCTGCCCCTCCTTCAGCACACGCGGCAACGCGATCTGGAAACCGTAGGCACCGCTGCCGATATTGAGCGTCCGCAGATCGTTACGTACCCCGTTGGCGACCGTGCGCGCCAGGAACTTTCCATCGACGAACGCCGCTACCTCCACCGAGTGCTCGGGATGATCGGGCTGCCACACCCAGCCGCGAATCCTGGAATCGACGAGGTCGCAAAAGCCTTCATAGCCGGATTGTTCGAGGGCGGCCGCATTCGCCGGAATCGAGAACTCACCGAGCACGACGTCCGTGCCTTTGATGGACATCGTCAGTTCTCTCGTCCGCCAGTCGCCCTTGAAACCGAAGGGACCGCGCCAGATCTCGAACGCGAAAGCGCAGCCCACCGACTCGCGGCCGGAGAAGGCAACCGCGGGTGATGTAATGTTTGCCAAAACCGTACGCGAGCGGCGGTGGTCGATGATCCCCTCGATCTCCACCACGCGCCGCGGATCATCGAGATCCTTCACCCAACCGTAGACCACGCCTTTGTGGACCCCGAAGACGCGGCCGATGTACCGGCTTCCGTTGCTGGCCTGCCAGTGAAAGCCAGGCCCCTCCGAGGCAGCCGAATCGTTCTCTGCAGCCGTTCGCTTGGACTTTACACTCGGTTGCAGGGCGCCGGCCGTGCGTCGCCGCTTGCGTCGCAGCTTGGTCTCCGGCAACCATCCGATCCGCCGCAGCGGCGCGGCAACGACACCGAGCAAGCTCCGTACGCGGCCCTTCTCCTGGGAGGTCATCCGTCTGATGGCGGCCGATCCTCCGAGCCTCCCGCGGCGACCCAACGCTCTCTGCAGGCCCTTGGCCATCAGCAGAGTCTCCCGCAATGCCAGGGGAGCCGCCGCAAGCTGCGGCCTGGCGGAACGAAACTCGGACGTGGCGCGGCTGTACCTCTTTCTATACAGGCGCTCGTCGTCCCATCCGTCCACGCTGCAGAGTTCCTGCAGGACGGTTTGACAGTCAAATCCCGCCAGCTGCGCCTTCGCAGCGAATTCGTGATCATGGGCGAGGACGCCATAGTCCGCCGTGAAGCCGCCAAGGGCATCGAAGGCCGCGCGCCGGACGAACAGCGGCATCGGCGTGATGTCGGTATGGAAGAAAGCCTGAGCGGCGTCACCGAGCAGTTCGGCGCTGAGAAAGTCGCGGCCCGGCGACTGCGCGGAAAACATCACACGGAACAGGCATGTCAGCAGGTCGCTGCGACTCGCTTCAGCGACGTTCGCGAAGGTCGAAAGCGCTTTCGGCCTCAAGACCGTGCCCGACCAGAGGAACAGCAGGCGATCGCCCCGGCTCGCGCTGGCCAGGAGATTGAAGGCCGCACCTGCGCCGAGATCGAAGGCAGGAAGAACCGTCGCCCGCAGCCCGGCTTCGTCCACGGCAGACGTCAGGCGCTGCACGGTGGAGCCATCGTCGGTATCGATCGCCACGAGTATTTCGGAAGGATGCTGCTCTGCCAGCGAAGACAGCGTCGCCATCAGGCGGTCGTCGTCGTCCATGTGATAGATGCAGACCGAGATGCTGCCGGCGTCCTCCGTCTTGACGGCCGGTTGCGGCAGAAGGTGCTCCAGGAGGCCCCGGCCCAGGTCGTCGTGGAACCGGCGCCATTGCTCCAGGTTCTCGGCGTTGTCGAAACTGGGCGCGGCGACGTAGCCACCCTGCTCGATCGCCTCGGCGATCTTGTCGGCGAGAAAGATGGGATGCGCCGGGCAAAGCACGTGGGGCCGGTCTGACGCCAGGACCAGCTCCGGCGTCCCCCCGGAGTCGGATGCGATGAAGGGAATCCTGCAGATCGCCGCTTCGTAAACCGCAAGCGACGAGTTCTCGATGATCGAGGGCATCACCGCGAGGCGATCGCCGTCCAGAAGATACTCCAGCGCCTCGAACTGCTGGAGATCGCTGCGAATCTCGACCTTCGTTGGCCAGAGCGCGGTTTCGGACCTGATGAATTCGAGGACGCTCTCGCCGCTGCGTTCCGTCAGGGACGAGCCGGCCTTGCCCAGGAACGTTATGACCGGTGGAAGGGACCGGTTCTCCCGCAGCAGGCGGTTGATCGCCTGGATGAAGATCAACAGCCCCTTGCGCGCCTCCAGGCGCCCGAAGAAGACGATCTCGTCGATCGGGTGGCGTATGCCGTACTGCAGGCCGCGAAGGCTCTGCAGGGGGGCGAGATGGTCGAACGTCGCCACGTTGGGCTGAACGAAGGTTGTGTTGGGAGCGATCGCGTAGCCCTGGCTGAGCATCCAGCGCAGAAGGTGGAGGCTGCCGCCAATGACCATGTCGGCCAGTTCGACGCTGCGCCGCTCGGCATGAACCCTCGCGAGATCGTCGAGACGCTCCAGCGGCTGCAGCCCGTAAAGCCTGTTCCACATCCACGGCGAGGATGTCTTGACGATGAAGAGGGTGTTCGCCAGCGCGAGGCCCTGGCGCTTCGCAAGCAGGCTCAGGTAGCCGCCTCCCCGCCATTCCGAGACATGGACCACATCCGTGGGATGGGCGATGAGATACCGCATCAGATTGTACGATGCATGTATCCATCGATCGCTGCCCGCCGAGTACCTGTCGGCGTGGGCATAGTTCGGCACCGGAACGAACCGGATCCCCTTGTCGCCGTAGTGCTCGATCCAGTGATCCAGCGTCTCGTTCTCGACCTCGTGGCCCTTGAGGTAGAGGATGGTCACCTCATGGTCGCCCTTGGCCAGGAATTCCGCCAGGGCGGCGTAGGTCGTGCCGATGCCTCCGTTGCGCACGGGACCGACGATGTCCTCCGTGGCGATGCAGATTCGCAATCGCCGGGGCGTGCCCTCGAAGCGCGGGAGCCCGGCAAGCCCCGGCAAGGTCATGGACCACGCGGTGGACGTCCGGGGAACGAGGGTCTCGAGATTGCCGACGGGCGCCGGCCGGCACAGCACTTCCTCTATGGCGACACTGCCCACCTCACGGCTGTCGAGCTGGTAGCCGGCTTCTTTATCGGCGTCGTGGTTCACCACACCTCCGGGGACAGGCAGTCGAATCAAGGAGTTATATCAAATACAGGTCATCTGACCTGTACGCCAACAGTGACGTCAAGGGACCAGGGCGCACGTCGCCGTGACCTGCCGGAGGCCGGTCAGGGGCTCAGCCGGGCGGAGGGAGCCTCGGGGCTGCCTGCCGGAGGCTGGTTGCTGCCCCGGCCCACCCCTTCGTAGGCAAATCCCAGTCGGCGCATTTCCCCGGGGTCGAAGATGTTTCGCAGGTCGACGATGCGCGGCTGGCGCATCGTCGCCTTGAGGCGGCGCGGGTCGAGCCCGCGGAACTCGTGCCATTCGGTGATCACCACCAGCACGTCGGCCCCGGCCGCCGCCTCGTGGGCCGTCTTGGCAAAGGTCACGTCCTTCAGCAGGTGCCCCGCCTCCGTCATCCCCTCGGGATCGAACGCCACCACCTTCGCCCCCGCCGCCTGCAGCGCCGGCACGATGTCCAGCGACGGCGCATCGCGCATGTCGTCGGTGTTCGGCTTGAACGTCAGTCCCAGCACCCCGATCGTCAGGCCCGCCACCGAGCCGCCGCAGAAATCGATGACCTTCTGCGCCATCTTCTTCTTGCGGCTGTTGTTCACCTCGATCACCTGCTCCACGATCGTCTGCGGCGCATTCGCCTCGCGCGCCGTGTAGGCCAGCGCCAGCGTGTCCTTGGGGAAGCACGAGCCGCCGAACCCGGGACCCGGGTGCAGGAACTTCCGGCCGATGCGGCCGTCCAGCCCGATCCCCCGCGCCACGTCGTGAACGTCCGCCCCCACACGCTCGCACAGGTCCGCGATCTCGTTGATGAACGTGATCTTCGTCGCCAGGAACGCGTTGCCCGCGTACTTCGTCACCTCCGCCGTCTCGATGTTGGTGAACACCATCGGCGTCTGGATCAGGTTCAGCGGACGGTAGATCCCCGACATCACGTCCCGCGCCCGATCGCTCTCCACCCCGATCACCACACGGTCGGGCTTCATGAAGTCCTCGATCGCCGCGCCCTCGCGCAGGAACTCCGGGTTCGACGCCACGTCGAACTCCCCGTCCGGACGCGCCTCCCGGATGATCCGCGCGATCTCGCGCCCCGTCCCCACCGGAACCGTCGACTTCGTCACCACCACCGTGTAGCCGCGGATCGCCCGCGCAATCTCCGCCGCCGCGGCATAAACATATGTCAGGTCCGCATGCCCGTCGCCCCGACGCGTCGGCGTCCCCACCGCGATGAACACCGCATCCGCGTCGCCAACCGCCGCCGCCAGGTCCGTCCCGAACCGCAGCCGCCCCGCCTCCACATTGTCCGCCACAAGCTTGTCCAGACCGGGCTCGTAGATCGGCATCACGCCCTTCAGCAGCCGATCGATCTTCCCCGCATCCTTGTCGACGCAGAAAACGTCGTGACCGAAGTGCGCGAAACACGCCCCGGACACCAGACCGACGTAGCCAGACCCGATCATCGCTATACGCATGTACTCAGCCTTTCAGCATACGAGTCAGAAGAGCCCGCGTGTCCGCACTGGTATCGGCCCGATGCAGGGCCACGGCGACGTTGGCTTCGAGGAAGCCGAGGCGGCTGCCGCAATCATAGCGCTGGCCGGCGTAGCGCAGCGCATGGAACGGGCTCTGGCCGATCATTCTGGCCATGGCGTCGGTGAGCTGGATTTCGCCGCCAGCCCCGGTTTCGTGCCGGTCGAGGTGCCC
>JBILYJ010000541.1:0-3786 GCA_044377795.1 Reyranella sp.
CGGTGAAGCGGAAGCCAAGCGCCATCTCCATCGCCACCGGGTAGGGCAGGTTGGCGATGTGGCCGTGATTGTAGCCGCCGAGCAGCCAGCGCTTGGCCTCGGAGACCTCGAACACCGCCTCGCGTACGGCGACGCGCAGGTCGGTGCGCTCGACCAGCATGAAGCCGCCGCCCATGGCGAAGCCGTTGATCGCGGCGATCACCGGCTTCTCGAGCTTGCCCGACATGAAGGGGTCCTCGATCTCGGGGCGGCGGCCGCCCGGCGCGCCATCCTTCAGCGATTCCTTCATGTCCTCGCCGGCGCAGAAGCCACGGCCGGCGCCGGTGAAGATCGCGACCTCGAGATCCTTGGCGGTGCGGAAGGCGTTCCACGCCGCCGACAGTTCCGTCCGCATCTCGTGATTGAGTGCGTTCAGACGATCGGGCCTGTTCATCCGCACGACGAAGATCTGCCCGTGCTTCTCGGTTTCGACGACGGCCATGTGTTGCTCCTATCCGTTCAGTAAGGCGGCCCGGTCAACGCCGCTCGAAGTCGATACGTTCATCCACCGGCAGGCCGAGCAGATGACGGCGCAGGCAGTCGAGGCCGAGCTCCGTCGCGCCGATGCGTACCCAGTCGCGGCCACCGACCAGGCGAGCCTGTCGCGTGACAGCGCCGCTTGCGTCGGCCAGCCCGATGCAGATCGTGCCGCCCATGTCCGGCCGGTCGGCGCCTTCGTCGAGTTCCAGCAGCACGACCAGGGCGTGGCTGGCGCCGCTCGAGGCGCGCAGCGCCTTGGCGACACTTGCCGCCTGGTCGGGCGCGACCGCGGTGGCGCCGAGTTCGGAAAGATCGCGCGCGATGGTGCCGCGCCGGAACGCGCGTTCGGCGCCGGGCAGCGGGGCGATGCGCGCGGCAAGATGGCCCCCGGTCACCGTTTCGGCGATGGCGAGGGTCGATCCGCCCGCCAGCAGCCTGCCCAGGATCACGCCTTCGAGGGTCTGGTCGTCCTCGGCGACGATGAAGTTGCCCAGCCGCTTGCGCACCTCGGCCTCGGCCGGGGCGAGCAGGGCGATGAGGGACATCTCGTCGTCGGCGCGGAGCGCGAGCTTGGTCTCGAGCTGCGGGTAATGCGCCTGGAAGCCGAGCTTGATGCCGCCCTCCTCCTTGAAGACGTCCATGTCGCCCAGCATCTGGTCGGCGCGCGATTCGCCGATGCCGAACGTGTGGAAGCGCTTGAGCTTCGTCACCCCCTTGATGCCGCTCATCGCCAGGATGCGCGGCAGCACCTGTTCGTCGATCATGCGGCGCATCTCGCGCGGCACGCCGGGGGTGAAGAAGAAGCGCGCCTGGCCGATGGTGACGGCGAAGCCGCAGGCGGTGCCGATCGGATTGTCGATGAACTCGGCATTGGCCGGTAGCATCGCCTGCTTCACGTTGTTGGGCGGCATGACCCGGCCGCGCCGCGCATAGGATTCCTCCATGCGCTTCATCCAGTAGTCGCTCAGCACCAGCTCGACGCCGCAAGCCTGGGCGGCGACCTCCTGCGAGAGATCGTCGACCGTGGGGCCCAACCCGCCGTTTACGATCACCGCATCGGCACGCTCGCCGGCCTGGTGGAAGGCCTTCAAGAGGCTCTCGCGATCGTCGCCGACGGTGGTGCCCCAGTGCACGCCCAGCCCCACCTCGACGAGGCGGCGGGCCATGTGGCTGTAGTTGGTGTTGACGGTTTTTCCGGTGAGGATCTCGTCGCCGGTACAGAGGATTTCAACGCGCATACTGGGAATTATCGGCTAACGTCTGGCGGAAAGCGAGGGAGAGAAACAACATGAGCGTCCTGTCATCCGACCTGCGAGAGGCGCTGGCCAGGGTCGGCACCTCGACTTTGACCGGCGTGCTGAACAAGCGCGGCCTGCGCAGCATGACCCTGTACGACGTGTGGCCGATCCGGCCGGAGCAGCCGCGCATGGTGGGCATCGCCTTCACGATGCGCTTCATCCCCTCGCGCGAGGACAAGGACGGACCGACTTCGACCAACCGCTCGATGGTGCAGCCCCAGGCGATGGAGGAGTGCCCGCCGGGGCATGTGCTGATGATCGACTCGCGCGGCGATTCGCGGGCGGCGTCGGCGGGCGATCTCTATGTCGGTCGGCTGAAGGCGCGTGGCGCCGCCGGCATCGTCACCGATGGTGGTTTCCGCGATACCGACGGCGTGCACAAGACCGGCTTGCCGGCCTATCACCGCCGCCCATCGTCGCCACCGAGCCCGATCGCCCACCGTCCGGTCGACCTCAACCTGCCCATCGCCTGCGGCGGCGTCGCCATCTATCCCGGCGACGTGATCGTCGGCGACCGCGACGCAGTGCTCGTGATCCCGCCCGACATCGTCGAGGCCGTGGCCCAGGAGGCGCTCGACACCTATGCCTACGAGGAATTCGCCGAAGCCGAGGTCGCGCGCGGGCGGTCGCTCAAGGGGCTGTTCCCCGTGGCCGGCGAGGAAGCCAGGCGCGACTTCGAGGCGTGGAAGGCGCGGGGGAGGAAGTAGCGTTCAGGACGACGGAGAGAGCGACGTCCTGATCTCCAGCCCGTTCTTCAGGGTCAGCGTCACCGGCGTGCGCTCGGCGATGTCGGCCATGCGCTTCTTCTGCTCGTCGTCGACTTCGCCCTCGATGGTGAGGACGCGGTCGATGCGCTGCTTGTCGCCGTCGCGGCTGAATTGGATGTCGGCATGAACCGCCGTCACCGGCCACTGCTTGCGCTCGGCATACATGCGGAGCGTGATGACCGTGCAGGCGCCCAGCGCCGAAGTGAGGAGATCGTAGGGGGCGGGGCCGGCATCCGTGCCGCCCAGTTCAGGGCCTTCGTCGGCCATGAGCTTGTGATGTCCGCCATGGCCGGTGGCGATGGCCGTCACGTAGTTGGTCGTGCCGATGCTTGCCTTTGCGTGTGCCATGTCGCCGCTTCCTGATGCTGGAGGGCCCGTTGCCGGGCCCTCGCACCAGTCTAGCGACGCTTGCGGCTGGAAGCTGCCTTCTTGGCGGCCTTCTTCACAACCTTCTTGGCGGCGGTCTTGGTCTTCGCCTTCGCAACGGCCTTCTTCACCGCCTTCTTCTTCGCAACCTTCTTCTTCGCAGCCATCTGAAATCTCCCTGTTCATGTCAAGGAACGGCGCAGATCGCACCGCTCCTGATTGCATCTAGATCACGATTCTTATTCCTGTCACGCATTCTTCGCGTGATTTTATCGTGCCGATGTGAGTCATGTGGTCGCTGAGCGATGCATCGGCGGGCAGTGCCGCGAGCAAACCACCCGCGGTTTGCGGATCGAACAGCAGCGGAATCATCGCATGACCGGCCGCGCGATCCATACCATCGATGAGATGGCGTGCCCGCAGATTCGCAGGTTGCAACGAGCTCGCGAAGCCTTGCGCGAACAGTTCGATCGCGCCGGGAAGCACCGGCAGCGAGTCGAGATGCAGATCGACCATGACGTTGTCGCTGGCGCGGATCATCTCGGCGAGATGGCCCGCGAGGCCGAAGCCCGTCACGTCGGTGCAGGCATGCGCACCCGCGGCCACCAACGCACGTGCAGCATCGCCCGACGGCATCCGCATCGAGGCGAGCGCGCTTTCGATCCAGCGCGCCTTGGCCATACCGCGCATTGCAGCGGCGAAGATCACACCGGTGCCGAGCGGCTTCGTCAGCACCAGCCTGTCGCCCGGTTTCAGCCCGCCCTTGCGCAAGGCTTGCGAGGCGACGACGAGGCCGTTCACCGAGAAGCCCAGCGCCGCCTCGGGGCCTTCGCCGG